>JAFVTX010000007.1 GCA_017503015.1 Fibrobacter sp.
GCGACCTCAAGCTCCCGAACCGCTTCCTCGTTCCGCCTCCGGCCATCAAGGAAACCAGCGGCGAATGGCTTTCCGAAACCGGCGTCAAGCAGTTCGCTTGCTCCGAAACGCAGAAGTACGGCCACGTGACCTACTTCTGGAATGGTAACCGTTCCAGCAAGTTCGACGGCGAAACCTACCTGGAAATCGAATCTGACGTTGTTCCGTTCGAACAGCGCCCGTGGATGAAGGCTGCCGAAATCACCGACGCCATGATCGAAGCCTTGAAGAGCGGCAAGTACCAGACGCTCCGCTGCAACTTCCCGAACGGCGACATGGTGGGCCACACAGGTAGCTTCCGCGCTGCTACCATGGCTATCGAAGCGGTGGATATCGGACTTGCACGCCTCCTCCCGGTGATTGACGCCCTCGGTGGTGTCGCCATCATCACGGCTGACCACGGTAACGCTGACGAAATGTACGAAATCGACAAGAAGACCGGCATGCCGAAGGTCAACAAGGACGGCACCTTCAAGGCAAAGACCAGCCACACCTTGAACAAGGTTCTTTGCATCCTTTACGACAACGTTACGGGCGGCAAGCTTTCCCTCAAGGAAGGCGACTGGGGTCTGTCGAACATCGCTGCGACGACCGCAAACCTCCTGGGCC
This sequence comes from Fibrobacter sp., assembly GCA_017503015.1. Classification (NCBI taxonomy): domain Bacteria; kingdom Pseudomonadati; phylum Fibrobacterota; class Fibrobacteria; order Fibrobacterales; family Fibrobacteraceae; genus Fibrobacter; species Fibrobacter sp. Next base: position 649 of record JAFVTX010000007.1, read on the forward strand.
TCGAAAAGCACGAAGCGTGGGATGACTCGATGCTCATCATCAAGTAATTCAAAGTGTCATCCCCGCTATACGATACTTGGCAACTTGTTGCCTCAGTAGAGTTATCCTCTTTGGGGAGAAGGCGGGGATCTCCTTTTGGCGAAAAAAGGGAACCCACGAGGGTTCCTTTTTCATTCGGGGTTTTAGGGGCAGGGCCCCTAGGAGAAGGGGTAGCTCCGGAACAAGTCCGGGGCGGGCACCTGGCCCGGCTTGGTCTGGAGCAACCTTTGGACACTTAGCGCTTTAGCGCTTAGTGTACATGGCCACCTTTAGGTGGTGCGGAAGGCCTTCCCCCTTACCGCAAGCGGCGTAATCCCTTGGGCATGGGGACTTCGGTGCCGTTCTCTTGCAAGAGGTAGATGTTGTCCAGGCTGATGTAGCCCTTGCCGCTGTAACGGGCCCTGAAGGCGAAGTTCTTGATTTGCTTCGGGTCCAGCTGCGGGATGGTCTTACCCCAGCCCTCTTGAGCCATGTTTTCCCAGATGAGGGTGTCGCGAACCCAGCTGCCGCGGGTGTTTTTCAGGCGGACCATGAATTCGTCGTAGTCCTTCACCTGTTCGCTGGCGATTTGCACTTCGAAATAGCCGTCGGGATTGTTGTGGTTGGTAGCGTAGTCGAACACGATGCCAACGGAATTCTTGACGGCTTCGGGAATCACGTAGTAAGCTCCGGCGAAGTTGGGCCAACCCTGTGCAGGAGGCTGCTCGATGATAAAGTCGTGACGGATGAACCCACCGTGAGGGGGTGCCCCGTTAAAAACCTTGGCCTCGATACTGGTAGCGTTATCGCCGTTGGCCACCGGGTACCAATCTACCGCATCCAGCCCGTTGTCGAAGTTCTGCATGACGCTAGTGGTGCGGTAAGCCCCGCGGATGCGGAAGGGAATCTTGAATTCCGTAATCTTGCCGCCCAGGCCGCGAATCTTCAGCGTCGCCGTGGCAGGCCCAAGTTTCACATTTGCGGGCATGGGAACCTTCACATGGAAGCTTTCGATGGAGGCGTTCCACAGGCCGTCATCGGGCTTGAACCATTTGACGATTCCAAGCTCCGGAATTTCAAGTTTGCCTTCTGTCAGCTGGCCGTACTGCTGCACGGCGGTGGCGAACAGGTCCAGGGTATCGCCTGCCAGCAGGACCTTCTTTTCGAGGGCAGCGGCAATGACCTTGGGGTCAGCCGCGGCTGACTTCGTCGCCGAATCCAGGCCCACGACCTTCGGGTTGATTTGCACGACGGCAAGTCCAAAGGGCGGTACGGCAATGTCCCTGGACTTGGACGGGTTGATGCGGCGGCCGCTTGGGCCCATTTTCGGGTAGGGGTAGGCACTTTGGGTCGTGCCGATCCACTTGAACTGTTCTGCGCCAAAAATTTCCACCTGTGTCCTGACCAAATCACCTTTGCCCACTGTCGGCGTTGCATTGGCAGAATCCGTGCCAACGCTTGCCCGGTCAATCTGCACCAGCTGCGTTATGTCGGAAAGGTTCACCAGCATCACCCGGGCAGAATCCCCCTTGCCAATGGCGTAGGCCACCACATCGGGGCTGTTGCTCTCTACCGGCAACACCGCGAACCCGCTTTCCAAAAAGTCCATGAAGGTCATGTAAACGCCATAGTATTCCGCCGTAGGTTCCAGGGATTTCCAGTGATTCCAGGAGCCTTCCTTGAGGAGCGCCGTCATGCTGATAGTTCCCCAGGTGTCGTCGGGCCCTTTGAACAAGTTGCCGAAAGCGTCCCAGGGGAGCACCTGCAGGCGGTTGCCAAACCGCATGGCGTGCTGGGCAAAGACGCTGGCCATAGCGGTGGCCTGAGGGTAATCCATCAGCAGACTGTAGCCCTGCACGCAGGTGCTGAACTCCGAAAGAAACACCCGGCGTTCCCCTTCCAGGTGGCGTTTCATCCACATGTCCAGCGTGTCCATGTTGGGGCCCACGTCCAGCATGGACTTGAGCATGTCTGCGGGTTTCGGGTCGTTTGGCGTCCAGTACGGGTAGTTGTGCAGGTCCACTACATCCAAGTAGCGCTTGCCATCTTTCTTTTCGGCCTCCCCCACAATCCGCAGGAACTCTTCCATCCAGTACTTTCCATCCAGAAGGCCCGCACCCTTCTGCTGCATCTTGTGGGTGCTGAACAGCGGGCCGTGCAAGATGATGCTGGAATCCACCGCCTTCATGGCGCGGGCGTATTCCAGATAGCGGGCGGCGTACTGCCTTGCCGAAATGGGGCCGGACTCTTCCCACTCGCCGTCCAGTTCGTTGCCGATTTGCCACTGCTTGATGTCGTAGCCCTTCACCTTGTTGGCATAACGCACCCAGGCGGCGGCCTCCTTGGAGGTTCCCGTGCCCGCGTTCACGCAAATGACGGCCCTGGCATTGGGGAGCGTCTTGATGTATTCCATGAAGGTCTCGAAATCCCACTTGATGTCGGTCCAGTCCGTGCGGGCGATGTCGCCGTTCCTGGTAGACATGGCGTAGAACTTGTAGTTGTTGCCGCCCAGCAAATCCGTCGCGCCGCTGTAGAGTTTCATCTCACAAATCTGCACGCCCTTTGACGGCAGGTCCGTGGTCTTGAAACGGACGGCCACGTAGCGGGTATTGATTCGCTTGAACTTGTACTTGGTGGTGGCGGAATTCACCCGCACCGTGGCTTCTACCTTCAGCTTATTTTCAAGAGCCTGATGCACGCCGGGGTATTCGGCGTAGTCTTCCGTCCAGTAGGCCAGTTCAAAAGCCTTGGGGCGAAGTTTACCCCAATCGATCTGAATGGAATCCAGATTCACCTTTTCAGGGAATTCCACCACAATCCAGGGCGGGTCCACCGGGTCCAAAATTTCGCCCCACCACATGGTCTCCATCTTGCCGTCGGCCAGGTGGCTCCGGCGGACAAAACCGTAGTTGTCCTTGGTGGTGCCACGGTAAGCGGTCTCGCCCAAAAAGCCACGGGCCCACTTGGTCTCGTCGGGAGTCCAGAGTCCCGTTTCGTCGTACTTGCCGATGCCGTTCCAGTGGTAATCGTTAGAGAGGCTTCCATTGGGGAAGCGATACAGGGTGTAGCCGCCGTCCACAAGCGCAGGGGTCATATCGTAATAGCGGCTAGGCGGGTTCCAAATCGCCAGGTCGGCAGACATCATGTTGTCCCTGTTGATGACAACGCCGGGGTGCAGGTCATCGACCTTGACCACATTCTGGGAAGCAAAGACCGGCAGGGCAAAAAAGGCCGCAAGGGCAGAAACGACAAAAGTTTTCATGAGAACCTCTTGATACAATATACATCAAAAAAAAGATCCCCGCCTGCGCGGGGATGACAATCGTTGGATATGCGGATAACTTTCGGATTACTTCGCGGCGGCAGCGAAAGCTTTACCCAACTTTTCGAGGGCTTCAGCAACTTCGGCTTCGCTCACGTTCAGCGGCGGCAGCATACGCAGCACGTTGCCCTTGGCAGAGAGCACCATGAGATGCTCGGCCCTGGCAGCAGCGATAATGTTACCCACCGGCATGGATTCGTCAAGAGCCACACCGAGAATCAGGCCTTCGCCCCGGACTTCCTTGGCAAAGCTGTACTTTTCCACAAGGCTCGCCAAACCGGCCTTCAATTGGGCGGAACGTTCGGCAACATTCTTGAGCAGCCCCGGAATCTGCTTCACGACAGCGAGACCTGCGGCGCAAGCAATCGGGTTGCCGCCGAATGTGGTACCGTGGTCGCCGGCCTTGAGCTGGTCGGCAATCTTCTGGCGCAGGAGCACCGCACCCAGCGGGAGTCCGCCACCGATACCCTTAGCCAAAGAAACGAGATCCGGATTCAGACCGTACTTTTCGAAACCGCAGAAGGTTCCAAGACGACCCACACCCGCCTGCACTTCGTCAACAATCACGAGGCAGCCGAATTCCTTCTGCAGGCTGTTGATGGTCTCGACCATCTCCTTCGAAAGCGTCATCACGCCGCCTTCGGCAGCGAGCGATTCCAGCATGATGGCACAGGTATTGCCATCCACCTCGGCCTTCAATGCAGCGCAGTCATTCCAAGTCACATGCACGAAGTCACCCGGCATGGAGCCGAAGCCTTCCCTGATAGCCGGCTGGCCCGTTGCAGAAAGAGCTGCGTATGTCCTGCCGTGGAAGCTGTTCACGAAGGTAATGATTTTCTGCCGGTTCTTTTCACCCTTCCGGTCGAAGTACTTACGTGCGAACTTGATAGCGCCTTCGTTGGCTTCGGTACCGGAGTTGCAGAAGAAGGCCTTGTCGAACTTGGTGATTTCAAGGAGGGCCTTGCCGAGATTAATCTGCGGGTAGTTCGGGTAAAGGTTGCTGATGTGGTTGAAGTGGTTCATCTGTTCCACCACCGCATCCTTGATGGCCTGGTTCTGGTGACCGAGCGCGTTCACGGCGATACCCGCGACGAAGTCCAGGTACTGAGTGCCCTGGTCATCAAAGAGGTAAGAGCCCTCGCCCTTTACGAAGTTAATGTCTGCCTTGCCGTAGAGCGGCGCGATAATTTGTTTGTCCTGTTCGAGCAGGTTAGCGCAAGATTGTGCCATAGTTTAAATCTCCATTAATTTGTTTGCCAAAGTGTTCCGCGTCCTTCCAACCCACGATGTGGATGCTCTTGAGTCCTCGTCGGATTGACTTGAAACTCTCGCGGACTTTGGGAATCATACCGCCGGAGATGACGCCAGCTTCAATCAGCTTTTCGGCGTCCGCTTCGCTCAGTTCGGGAATTACATTCTTGTTTTCGTCCATCACGCCCGGCACGTCGCTCACCAGCACGAACTGGTCGGCCTCGAGCGCCACAGCCAGTTCAGATGCGGCGGTGTCTGCGTTCACGTTCCAGCTCACAACCTTGCCGTTAGCATCTGGACCGATTGAAATCGGGCTTACCACGGGAACAAACCCCGCACCCCAGAGCGCGGTCACGATGCCCGGGTTCACCTTCTTGATTTCGCCCACCAGGCCAAGGTCTACCTTGCCCTGCTTCTTGACCACCTGGAACAGGTTCGCGTCTACGCCCGAAATACCGACGGCGCCGCAGCCGTTGTTCAGGAGCATGCGCACGAGCTTCTTGTTCACGTGGCCAGAGAGGGTCATCTCCACCATTTTCATGATGCCGGGGGTCGTCACGCGCAGACCGTCGATGAATGTCGGTTGTTCCTTGAGCAAGGCAATGTTTTCGTTGATGTCCTTGCCACTGCCGTGAACCACGGCCACCTGACAGCCTGCACCTGGGAGTGTAGAGACTGCCGACACAAAATCAGCGAGCTTAGCTTCGTCGATTGCCAGGCTGCCACCAATTTTTACAACCACTTTTTTCATCGCGGGTGCTGTCCTCTCGATTTGTTCGCCTTAAAAGACGATGAATTTCCGCCCGCAAATTTAGAAAAATGCTTGCGGGCGGGGCCCCAGCTCGGAGTTGCGAAGGCCGCACGGGCCCCTCCCTGCACCCTCCCCATCCTTGGCCGACGCTTTTTTTCTCACAGCGCCCTTTTTTCTGCATAAATTGATTCTATCTTCTTTTTCACATTCAATTTTTTTATATTGTGCTTATAACACAAACCAAAGACACAAGAGGTATATTATGGCTATTTCTAAAGTTTGGCTGGACGAATCCAGCGACGAATGCGTATCTTGCGGCGCCTGCGAAGCTACTTGCGACGCAGTGTTCAGCGTTCCCGAAAAGATGCAGGTGAAGGAAGGCGTTGATTATTCCGCTTACGAAAGCGAGATCAAGGACGCTGCCGACTCCTGCCCCGCCGGCGTCATCAAGTACGAATAGTGCACAAGGCGACGCCCGTCGCAACAATACCATTGAAAAGGGCCTCCCCTATGGGAGGTCTTTTTGTTATCCGGCAACAACTTGTCCCCGGACATCCGGGGGCAGAGGCTAATTACTTGATACGGCGGTAGCCCATGGAAATTCTCTTTTCCTTGTTCTGCTTTTTCACCGTTCCGGCGCGATGTTTCTTGTTGGCCGTAGGCGCAATAGCCACTTCCTTCGTATGGAAGATAAACTTCGACACGTAGGGACCCGTAGCTATCGCCCTGCCGTTTGCTGCAGCGGGGTTACCATCGTGAGGCAGCCACTCAAGCTTCAGGTGGATGGTTCCGTCGGCAGACAACTTGTCAATTCCGATTTCATCCAGATCAAATTCGTATTCCGTCTGGGTCACATGGGCACCCATGTTGGTGTAAATGTCCAACGTGAATGCGATATGAGCCTTCCAGGCGAAATTATCCAACGAATCCTTCTGGAGCAAAATCGGCATCTCCACATCGATGTTAAACACCGGGCCTCCATGCTTGTAAGCGGCAGTGTCGTAAGAGAGCATGGAACTGTACGGAGTCAACTTCTTCTTGCCATTTGCGATAAGGGTTTCCTCTGAACCGCTCAACACGCTTAGGCGGAAGTCCTCGTCCTTTTCGGGCATATTGCCTGCAAACAGGTCGTCACCCTTAGCTGTAGTGCTTACACCCTCGGCCATCTTCACCCTGAATCGGACGTCTTCAATCTCACCCACCACAGGGACCCAGGGACTTTCTTCGCCCGGCAACAGGTTTGCCTTATCCTTTGTAATGGAGTTGACCTGTATCGGCAAGCGCAGAGAATCACCGATATGCACATGATTGTCCGCATCTTCTTCACGGAAAGCGAAAGTCCAATACATCACATCTAGATACTTGTCCAGCTTCGTGTCAGCCGGCTGGTAATAGGACTTCAGGCCTTCGTGGAACCGTTCAATGAACTGGGCTTTTTCGTTTCCGGAAGCCACCAGAGGCTCCGACAGTTCTACACGAAGAGCGTAAGTCGAGCCATACTTACTAAGCCTTGCAGCCGTCAGCACCGGCGGGCAATCGTCGTTCAAGGAGTAGCTCTTGTCAAAGAAGCCCCCTTCTTCGCCCTTGCGGGGCATTACGGAGCCCTTTCCACCACGGCTACCATAGGTCTTTTTCAAGAATACACCTTCGGGAATCTTGATACGCATAGCCGTATGTTTCTGCAACAACGTGTCATGGCCCGTCGTATCAATCACGTAGTTCCAGATGGTGTCGTTCTTCACCGCATTCTGGGTCTTGTCCTTATAGCTGCACGCGTACTTGACCGGCAAGCCTGTTATAGGATCCAAAACATCCACCTCCACCATCGTGTGGGTGGTTGTATCTTCCACCATTGTAGTCTGGTTGCACCATACAGTATCCTGTCCAATAACTTCTTTATAAGAGACCTGCTTTACTTCCATGGAAGAGTCCATCTTCGCCAAAATCGGCTTGATGACCGGATCTCCCTGGATAGTGTCCAAAGACCAGTCTTTCTGATTCTTGAAGGCCCTGTATATTTCCGGAGAACCCCAATATATATCGAAGCTGTCCAGCATATCCTTGTCACGCAGCAGGGATTCGAATTCCAGATAAATCTCTTCGGGTTGGCCATCGCCCATCTTGTCGGTGATGCGGGCAAAGGTAACAGGTACAGGACGCACAGATTCCGTGACGGTCACTGGGCCGGCACAATTGCTCAGACTGTTCATTCCCAGGTCAGACACGCCAAAGTCTGCAAGAATTTCAGCCTTCTGCCCTGGCTTGAATATTTCTCCATTTGTATTTCCTTCGATAACATAGAGCCAGCTGCGTCCATTGTCCGAAGTGGTGGCGCTTACCACGGAGATGCCAGCCTGAGAAACTTCGGCAGAACCGTTGGTGACCCGCAGGGGCCAAACGCTATAAGAGGCTAGCATCACCGGCTCCGTGAAGATAATCTTCAAGGTATCCTGGGCATACTGGTGATTTTCATTTTCCAGAATAGTCACGCCCTTGAGAGTCGGGGCGATACCATCCTTGATGGGGGCCTTTTCCGTAGTGACAACGCCCTTCTCCGTAATGTAGAACGTCACCGTGCCTGCGGGAGCGCCCGTCTGCGGAACCTGGCCCGCATTCGGCGTAAACACAGCTTCGGCGCCATTGACGCTAGAGGGTTTCAGCAGAACCGTCAAAGGCTTGGTGGTTGCCGTGGAATCAAATTCAAAGAGGGCGCTGTCCAAGGTTATACCATTACCGAAGGTGCTACCGCTGAAGGTGGCTACAATCTTGTCGCCCCTAGCGTTGCAGTCCGTATCTTGGACCACAACATTTTGAGGAACCGGGTGCGTGGGATCCGCAAAGAAGTACTGCGTTGCCACATCTTCTTCGTCTTCGGCATCGATGTAGGTAATCGTAATCTCGTCACCACCAAAGAACGACACCTTGGGGAGTTTCACATCCTTTTCAGCAATAGCGGTAATCAGGTCGCTCTTGAATTCACCAGTCGTCTCGTTCACGCGATTGAGGGTCAATGTATCGATAGCACCGGTCCTAGAATTTTCAATCAGAACCTTAATCGTCTTGTTAGAACGATTGTCCTTGTCCTTAACCACCACGTAGAACTTCAAAGAACCATCTGTTGCCGCAGGGCTAGAAACAGATGTGCCGTCTTCCCTGACAAGGGTCAAAATGCCCGCAGTGCGGTCCCCCTTACTAAACTGCACATAGTAGCTGCGGTTTACAAAGGCACAACCGCCGTTTTCTTGGCATTCGGCACATTCGGGATTAGGACCGGCAAATACAGTAACGTCAACCTTATTGGTTCCAATAGTCATCTTCACTGGGATATCCAAATCAAACTTGCTGGTTTCATAATTATAAACAGCAGCAGTCTTTAATTGGTCCTTGGTAAGAGCCACGCCATTCACCCAAATGGCATTTACATATCCACTTTCAGAAATCAATGCGGTGCCCTTTAGGTGCATAGTGCTCTTTACCGAGTCAATCTGGATGTAAGAACCGTTAGACACATTGAAAGGAGCATCAAAGGCCACGGTCATGTCGTAATGAGCACGCTTAGTGGTCATTTCCTGATAAGAGGGACTGAATCCCGAAATAAACTCATTCTTGCGATAAACTACGATGTAGGGGTTTTTCGGAGCCTGCTCTATATCACCCTGGTCTTTATCCCATGCAGGAACACCCGCATAATCGGCACCATCAACGTCACGCTTGTGCGCAGCCCAAGACCAGTCCGAAGAAGCCCCTCCCGCCACAAAACGTTTCTTGGCAGGCGTACGTAAAGTTTCGCAACCACCGTTCTGGTAAATGCCACTAGAGAAGCCTATGTCAATACGCATGCGGGAAGACGACTTGATGGTTGTTCCTCCCAGCGGAATAGGAATGTACCAGTCATAGGTTCCCGTGGCTGGGTCATAGGTATCATCCAGTTTCACAGGCACGGCATGTCGCAGGTAGTAGCGTATGGAATCATCTACACTTTCACCATTCTGATTCACGCAAGGTCTATTGAATCCCGCCTCGTCATAAGCCTGACAAATATCTTCGTCTGCCAGCAAGGGGCAGGAGCCAGGCTGGTTGTTTACACCAGGTACAGCCTCGATTTCGTCGGGTCTTGCCGTCACATACATGCGTAATGTCAATTCGTTAAACGCACGGTCTTCGTTATTGATAAGGTTCAAGTTCAAGAAGTCCATGCCGCCAAAATCGTACTGATACACACTAACGTCAAAGTCGTAATGCGTCACGGGGGTTGTGAACTTCAGGGGTATTCCGTTGTCATCAGTACAACGTTGCACCCCATTACTTTCAACACAATAATAATAGGTAGTCTGTTCCTTGAGGCCGCCAATTTTCACATAATGGAAACTGGTAGGGATTCCGCTCACATCTGCATTGGCGTCCCCGGTATTCCAGTGCATCTTGTCGTAGGTGGTAAGGACCGTATCCCAGTACATTTTGGATTCGTACTGGCCATTGGGCGTGTACCACATGACCTCGGCACTGTCAGAACTCAAGTTACACACCTTCACGTTCTGGATATCTGCCGCAGGAGGTTCGCTAGCTAACGTGGTAAAGTAGAACGGCGTAAGGGTGGAATCCACCAGCCAGCGTGTAGCGTACTTTTCGCTCCTGGCGTTAATGGCCACCACCTTAAAGTAATAGGTGGTCCCGTTCTTCAGGTTCTTCATGTGAATGGTATGCTTGACCCCGGGAATAGAATCCACCGCCATGTTAGCGAAGGGGCCTGTCTCGCTTTCGCTATAAAGGATCATAGCCTGTCCGCGAATATCTTGGTTTATGTTCACAATGGCGGAATCATAGCCTACATAGCGAATTTCTACATCCACCTTGGAAGGGGGTCGGTTGCGGTCTTCTTCGCGAACGGCCACAGCACAAGAGGCCACGAACATGGCCGTAGCGTCAATACAAGTTTCCGAAAGGTGGTAATCTTCCCAACTCAGTGTCGAAGGAGACCAAGCATTCTCGGTACCGGGGGTCACACCACCAAACAATGCACCGGTAGGCGGATTGTACTTGTAGCCTGCACCCGGCATGTTTTTGCCTTCGGGGTTAGAGGCGCGGTGGTGCGGGTGGGCATCGTTCTTGTCGCCAACACCCAGCAAGAAGGACACATCCCAGGGGTTCACGCCCAGCATGTAGTTCAGCTGGTTTAGGCCCAACTGCTTCATGGCGGCAGAATTCCAATTCTGCACGCCTTTCTGTGGGAGTTTTACACCATCGAAATCTTTTGCAATGTCCGAATAAGCGAGAACCTCGAAAATGTTGCCAGCCTGGTAACGGTTGTAAATCCAGGTCTGATCCGTCTGCATAATGTACCATATATCATCATAACTCAGCGTGAGCGGTGTTTCCGAATTGGGATTCGGCAAGTCAATGGGATTTGAGCCCGAACCCGACAGGTAAGACACATTAGCGGCCATGGTATAAAGAATCTTTTCAGAATAAAGCAATCGGTCCTGTTCGGAAATGCCGTACTTGGCGGCGGTTGCCGCATCACGGAGCAACACCTTGTAAAAACCGTAAAGGGCATATGTATAGGCGTTGGCCCAGCTGGTATTCTTGGAAGACTTGGTCATGCCGTTGCTGGAAGACCCCATCCAGCCACCTTTAAACTTATCTGCACCCGGTCCAGAGGATACCACCATCTCCTGGCTAGAAATCGCCTCCTTCAGGTAATAGTCATCTCCCGTCTTAGGATAAGTGGCATAGTGCAACGACCAGGCGGCAAGGGCCAAGTCATCATGGTATTCGTTGTTACCGTTATAGGCGGGGCTAGACCAACCCGCAGGAACGGTGTTATATACATAGGGCAATCCAGTCTTGCCATATTTTTCCATACCATAGGTTGACTTACCAAGAGCCAGATTTTTAGCAAAGTCATAAAGTTGCTCCGCAACCATCAAGCAGCTATCTGCAAAAGCCTTGTCGTAAACGGCGTAATCAACACTCAGTATAGCAAGGCCCGCCGCAATCTGGCCCGAAATATTGGAACCCAATTCGCCCAAACGGACATCACGTTCATGGGGACCACCACGCCCAGTCAAACTTGCAGGGAGCGCATCCTGATTTTCGGGCCTACCCCACCAGCCGTGGTCCGCACCAAAGTTACCCACAGAAACCGCCATATTGTCAATAACGCCGTCTGCAAAGTTATAGGCCCGCAAAAAGAAATCGGCTCCATGCTTGGCTTCGCGCAGAATGTCGGGGATACCGTCGGTATTGACCGTTTCGCCCATATTATAGGCATAATGGTCTTCGTCGCGGTCTGGATTAGCAGCTGCCATCACAGCAAGCACCATAAACGCGTACGCCTGGGTCTGAGACTCCTTCAAGTGGTCACCGCAGTCGTACCATCCCCCCTGTAAGGCCCCCTCCTTGGGCGTAAATCCAGCAACAGCACCCGCCCCCTTCGTAAACGGGCCCGCTCCATCCTTGGTGTGGCTTGGTTTATGGAACCAGGATTCCGAATTGCCGGAACGGTTTATCCCATAGAACTTGAGGGTGGCATCACGAACCATGGAGTAAACTTTGTCGCTGATAATAAAAGTCGCCGAATACTGGTTAAGGACCTTAACACGATATCGAGTGTCTGCATGGAGACCGGTTGCCTGCGCTAAGTTGCCTATACAGATTTCCCCCGTAGGACCTGTAGCACGGGCCGTATAGCGGCCCTGGTTGTTCGTGGCAGCATCGGTTCCCGCCTTGATATCCCAACTGGACTTGGTCAGCTGGCCAGAGGGCATGAAGGTCCCGCCATCAAACACAGTTTTCCCATCCAAATCCACAACGGAAAACTTTTCGCCGCAGGCTCCTGCAGACACATAATAAAATTGCTTTTCTGGATCGTCCGGCAAATAACCAGCCTGGTTAATACGAATTCGGCCAATGCGCAAATTCTGGGCGTCACGGAAGGCCTGGTTCAGCGTATCGGGAATAATACCATTGGCGACAAAATCCTGGGGCATGGTGCCCACTGGCGGCACCGTATTGTGTTTCTTGGCATTCGGCGTGTACTTGCTGAAACTTTCGACAGTTCCGCCGTCGTCCGTGGCGGACGTATCCCATTTCATGGGCCAAATCGGGCGGATAAGGTCGTAGGGTGTAGGCTGTTCTTGCTCAACAGCCAAAGCCAGAGCACTGAGGGCACATAACAAAACGGCAAAGAATCGCACGACAACTCCTTTTAGCACCCGAATCCCAAACGTGCTAATTATAGTATCTTTTTTATTAAAATCGGCAATGTAGCAAAAAAATTACACCTGACACCATTACATTTTGACTATATTCTACCCCATGACTGATAAAAACTTGCTCAGGATTGGGTTTTTTGGGGTCTTTTTGGGGTGTTTGATTTCTTTTTCGGCCTGCGGGTCGGATTCGTCTTCGTCATCCGGCGACGACCTTCCTTCTATTGAGTCCAGCGAAAGCAATGGCGACGGTTCCGCCGATTCCGGCAATGACGGGTCGTCGCCGTCCGGAAAGACTGAGGGCAGTTCCACCAGTGCGGCGACTTCCGGCGGCTCTGCAGCCCAAAAGTCCGAGACCGTCAGTGGCAAAGAGACCCTGATGGAAGCTCAAAAAATCGTGAACGGAACCTGTGGCCCCTCCCCCGCCAAGATTAACAAGGGCGAAATTGCCACCTGGGAATTCTACCGCAGCGCAGGCGAAGTCTACAACCAGATCATGGCTCCATTCGTATGGACTTTGAAAGGTGCAAAAAACGAATCCTTGCAAGGGAACGGTCTAAATTCCGTAAATGTCCGCTATGCGGACGCCGGCACATACACCGCAAAACTAAATGTTGACGGTAACGAAATCACTTGCAGCGAACTACAAGTCCAAGGGGTTCCTATCACCGTCGAATATTGTAAACCTGTGGGCGGTAAAGAAACAGCCAATGCAGGCGAAACCGTAACGTGGGAAGTAAAGGCGTCTTCGGATTCCGAGATTACCGGTTATGTCTGGAGCTACGAGGGTGAAAATATTCCTGGCGACAAAACAAAAACCTTCACTCTAGGATCCGACCTACACAAGGTAAATGTGGCCCCCACGGTAACAGTAACGAACAAGGACAAAACTTCAGAAAAGTACGTTTGTGCGTCCACCTATGTAATCAACCCCAACAAGGTGGACTACACATTTGTCAAGGGCGGCGAGGCCATAGCAATTCCTACCGGCGAAGTCTGGGTTGTTCAAATTCCTGAAGGAGCAAACACTCTGGTTTGCCAAGGCCCTCCAGGAGGTGGTGCGACTATGAGTGTATTCATTAACGACGAAGCACTAAGTGAACCCAAAACAGATTATTTTGACGCCAAGATTGGTTCTTTTAGCGGACAGAAGGTTCAATTCAAGATTGAAACAAACGCAAGTACAATCGATTGTAACATTCCCTCATGGTAATACCCGTTTGCTATTCATAAACAAATGAAATTCAAAACGCAGGCTCGACCGAGTCTGCGTTTTAATTTTACCGAATGTCACCCTGGAGGAAGCCCACAGGGCGACCGATAGGGTCCAGGATTGCGATGATTACCGCACAACCTTGCGGTCGTCTTCCGTCATCTTGAGGAAGTCGGCAACCTTCATGCTGCCCTTGTCGCCGTCCTTACGCTTACGCACGGACACGACGCCATCGGCAACTTCTTTCTCGCCAACGATGAGGAGATACGGCACCTTCTGCAATTCGCACTGGCGGATCTTGTAGCCGAGCTTCTCATTCGACTCATCAACTTCGACGCGGACGCCGGCGTTCACGAGTTCCTTCTCGACCTTCTTCGCGTAGTCGACGAACTTCTCGGAAATCGGGAGCACGCGGGCCTGCACCGGAGCGAGCCACAGCGGGAAATCGCCCATGAATTCTTCAATCAAAATGCCGAGGAAGCGTTCGATGGAACCCACGGCCGCACGGTGCAACATCACCGGAATGTGCTTCTGGTTGTCCTTGCCGACATACTCGGCACCCAGACGCTGCGGGAGGTTGAAGTCCACCTGGATCGTACCGCACTGCCAGTCACGACCGAGGCTGTCCTTCAGCGTGAATTCGAGCTTCGGGCCGTAGAAGGCGCCTTCGCCCGGGTTCAAGATGTAGTCGAGGCCAGCGAGCTTGGTGGCTTCGGCAAGGGCGGCTTCAGCCTTGTCCCAGATTTCGTCGGAACCCACGCGCTTTTCCGGGCGGGTGGAGAACTTCACCACGATATCGTCGAAACCGAAGTCGTGGTAGATTTCTTTGACGAGGGCGCAGAAGTCGGCCACTTCGCTTGCAATCTGGTCTTCGGTACAGAAGATGTGAGCGTCGTCCTGCACAAAGCCGCGCACGCGCATCAGGCCGTGCATGGTACCGGCAGGTTCGTAACGGTGGCACTTACCGAATTCGGCAAGACGCATCGGCAGGTCGTGCCAGCTGCGCAGACCCGTGTTGAAAATCTGAATGTGGCAGGGGCAGTTCATCGGCTTCACGGCCATTTCCACGTCGCCAGCCAGCGTCTTGAACATGTTCTCGTTGTACTTGTCGGCGTGACCGGACTTGATCCACAAAGTCTTGTTCACGATTTCCGGCGTGATCACTTCAAGGTAGCCGCGACGGTCAATCTTTCCGCGGATGTAGTCCTTCAGGGCATTCACCATCTTGGTGCCCTTCGGGTGCCAGAACACCATGCCCGGAGAATGGTCTTCGATGTGGTAGAGGTCCATTTCCTTGCCGATCTTGCGGTGGTCGCGCTTTTCGGCCTCTTCTAGGAACTTCAGGTAAGTTTCGAGACCTTCCTTGTCGGCAAAGCAGGTGCCGTACACGCGGGTCAGCTGGTCGCTGTTCTGGTCGCCATGCCAGTAGGCACCGGACATGGAGAGCACCTTGAAATTCTTGAGCTTGCCAGTAGAAGGCACGTGGGGGCCGGCACAGAGGTCTTCAAAGTTCTTGCCCGGTTCGCCAGTCACGTAGAAGCTGAGCGTACCGTCGCTACCCTCGCGGGCGAGAGCGCGCTGCGCGTTATCCGTCTTGTACTTGTCGCCTTCGGTGCGCTTCAGGCCATCGGCGGCGCTGACTTCGCAACGGGTAAACGGACGGTCTTCCTTGATGATTTCCTTCATGCGCTTTTCGATGCGCTCGAAATCCGACTGCTGGATCGGGGTCGGTGTCATCAAATCGTAGTAGAAACCCTTTTCGATAGCCGGACCGTAGGCGAGCTTGGTGCCCGGGAACAGGTCGCAGATGGCTTCGGCGAGCACGTGGCTGCAGCTGTGACGCAGGAGCATCAGAGCATCCGGGTCGTCGTTGCTCGGCGTGATAATCTTGATGGTGCCGCTCTCGGTGAGCGGGCGCGTGAGGTCGAGGACCTTATCGCCGAGTTTGACGCCAAGCGCCTTGCGTGCAAGACCTTCGGAAATGCCCTTCGCAATTTCGAGGCCGGTGGTGCCCGATGCTACGGAACGTACGGAGCCATCGGGGAAGGTGAGTTCGATTTGAGACATAATTAATCCTTTTTGTGGGCGGTTCTCGCCCGGTTCCCCAGAAATACGACATCTGGCGGTGCGCGCAAAGATAGAATTTAGACGAGAGACGAGAGACGAGAGGCGAGAGAAAAGTACGGGAAAATGGACGAAATTCCTTAATTGTCCTCCCCGCGTAGGCGGGGACCTCCTTTTTTATAGGAACGGGGATGCTATATTTAAAAACGATTTATGGATTTCTTCTGCGAACAAATTCCCTCCTATTTGCGAAAACTCTTTTGTGTTTTGCTTATTGCTTCTTGCTGTAATGCTTTTGGAGAGGAATCAGATGTTGAAGCTGAAAATTCGACAGTGAATGACAGTTATATCCCTTTAGGATTCACTTTTCATGCATCTTATGTGTCCCCGAAAACGGCTGAAGTTTCATTATTTGATATTCGTCCTTTTGCCGATGGCGATGCTTTCCATATAACAGAATGGCTGAGTTTATATTTTGGTTTTGATCCTGTGCATGTTAGTATAGGGCCTTCTGGCATTTCTGATGAAACTTTGCTTTCTATAGGGGCTTATGTTGTCGCAATGCCAATATTTCTGTTATTTGAAGACTCTGTGGCTCCAGATACAATTCATCGTGAAGATGGAACAAGTGCTAAAGACGTTCTTGCGATGATTTTTTTGGGGATCCCCCTTTATTTGTGGTGTGGCAATTTATACATCCCGCTTGTTCCAAAGGCATGGTTAGGGTTGACAGATCAAAGTCACCTGCTTACCTATGTTCTGACCGAAAAAGGATTCTATAGGCGTAGCTTTACATACGTAAACGATGTTGGTTTTCGCTTTTCTCCCATACGTTATGGGAATGGCGATTATCATGTGTATTTGGAAGGGGGTGTTCGGTTCGAAAAGAACTTTGCAGACGATTTTAAAACCCGATACTATTTTCAGCTAGGGTTCTCGAGTACACGCGGTACCAAATAACGGGAATCTTATAAAAAGGCCAAAAATAGAATTTAGACGAGAGGCGAGAGAAAAGTACGGGAAAATGGGCTGAAAAATGTCATTGCGAGCGTTGCGGCAACCGTGCTTGCACGAGTTGACATAACCGAGCCGCGCTAAAAGCACGCGAAGCGTGCCAAGTAGAAAAAGACTATAAGTGTGGCTAGTGGTTGGTGATTGGTGGTTAGGGAAACAACCCTTTCAAGCGAGTCATTCTGACGCCGAAGGCGGTATAGAATTGTTGCCAATTCATTGGCTTACAATTCTTAAGCTCTTGCGGGCTAAGAATCCAGTCCTGATAATACAAAGGGGGAAGAATCCCCCTGATTGCTGTTTCGACAGGCATTGCGTAAAACAAGGTTGGTGAGCCTGTCGAACCATCCATCACCCCTTCGCCTAGGGGACACCCCTAAAACCCCCTCCCCGCAGAAACCTAATCTGCATTGTCACCTTGTAATGCCTAGCTTTCTTTTTCTGCCTGAATTTTCTGCGATTCCTTCAACACTTCGTCCAACGTGAAATCTTCCTGCGTAAAGAAAAACGTATTCTTGCCCAAATCCTTGAGCGAAGCCCCAAAGTGGTAAGCCGTATCGTCTATGAATAGGAATCGGTCGTGCATTCCGTAACTTGGCAAGACTTGCATCGGACTGTCGGGATATTGTTCGTTGTAAGTGGCTAGGTCCATTTCAAGGACTTTGCTTTTGTCATAGGTGTAGATTGTCACGGAAACGCCTTTTTCCCGCTTGAGCATCATGGCCAGAGTCTTCTCGGTCACGTACCTGTCGACAAGTACGATTCTTTTCTTTGCCTGACGAATCAGGTCACAGACAAATACATAGGCATCGAACTCCTGGTTGTTGTAAAATAAACCCTTGGATTTGAGTTCGCCACGGTCCATCGCCTCGAAAAGTTCGTCAAATTTTCGGTCATGGTCAAGCAGATGCTCGTCATGACCAGTCAAGCGGCAGTCCTGTTCCAAATCCTTTGCTTCCACGTTTGAAAGCCGATTGACGAGGCCTCCGTTACCCATCATAAGGTGACGCAGTTGCACGAAAGCCCGCATAATGGCGATGTTGACCTTGATTGCAGACTCACTTTTTAGAACCGAAGATAGCATCGCTACGCCTTGTTCGGTGAAAGCTAAAGAACGGTATTTTGTGTGTTTTCCCTTTAAATTTTGCCCCTTTTTTTCTAAGGTCGCATTTTGCGACCTTAGAAGTTGCGATTCCTCTAAAGAGAGTTGTATGCAAAAATCTTCGGGAAAACGCTCAATATTGCGCTTTACCTGCTCATTTATACGCTTCGTTTCCACCCCGTAAAGCGTCGCCAAATCGCGGTCAAGCAGCACCTGCTTGCCACGAACAACTTGAATCATCTTTCCGATGCCCGACTCCATAAGCGGGTTAGGTGCGATACCATCCGTTTCTTCGGTCTTTCTAGCCATCTTCTACTCCTTCCGCCTACAAGCAAAAAAGGCGGGGCAAAGTGTTCTCGATGCAAATATACATTCCTCGTATGTCATATTATGACAGTTGGCGATTTTCGCGGAAATTTTGGCATTTTTGGGGAAATTCGACCCCTGCAGGCGGTTGAATTCTGCGTTTTTACGCTTTTTTCTCGCCTTCCGGGCGTGGCGTCACCTTTTGACACCGGAATAATTTATATTTTGGGTGAAAATAGAGTTTTTGCTCTTGTTCTCCATCTGGAAACTAGACACTTTCATGAATACGGAGAATAAGGCGAACGCTCACGTCTGCGACCGGCTTAGGCCTGCCGCATCGTTTTGGTACATGCATATTTGATAAATCTGCCTGTAGGCAAGCGGCCATTATGGGGCGTGAGTTGTTTGCGCTTGTTGTATTCGGGCAGTCTAGGCCTCCAGATGATAGGTGCATTCAACTCCACGCCTTTTTTGTTTCCAGAAAATGCTTGGAATAGTCTGCAAGAACGAGGGTGAACGCTCGTTGAGTATCGCTCTTGTTCTTCATCTGGAAACTAGACACTTTCACGAATACAAGAATAAGACAATGACTCGCCATCGTCCGTGGATTGCACGGGCGTAGTGTACCCTGGGCGTGCCGTATACGCCCGGGATTGTTTTGCAACGTCATTGCGAACCCTGAAAGGGTGAAGCAATCCATTGCAAGATTATGCGGGTGTATTGTATTCTTTGAAAATGTCGCGCTTTTAGGCGAGGAGTGAGTCGGCTCCTCGCCGTTCTTTTTGCCCGCACCCCGGTCAAGCGAATCGGCCAGAACCGCTCCCGCGAGAGTGAACTCGTTCACTTTCAACACGGAGCGAATGGTGGCTCAGAATAAAGTCGGCAAAAACGACGAAGGAAAGAAATCTTTCAAATTCATAGATTTGTTTGCTGGACTGGGTGGTTTTCATCTGGCGTTGTCTTCCATAGGTGGGGAATGTGTTTTTGCTTCTGAATTGAAAGAAGATCTTCGAAAAATTTATAAACAGAATTTCGGCATGGAAATACAGGGCGATATTACAAAAATCGACCCAAAGAAAGATATTCCTCCACACAACGTATTATGCGGTGGCTTTCCCTGTCAACCATTCAGTCAGGCCGGAAAAAGAGAAGGTTTTAATGATGTTCGTGGAACAATGTTTGATTATATCTGCAAGATTATTGAAGTCCACAAGCCAGAGTATCTTTTTTTAGAAAATGTTGCGAATTTGAAGGGGCATGATAAAGGAAATACCTGGAAAGTTATCCAAGATAAATTGGATAATCTTGGATACAATGTGACTGCAGAAATATTATCACCTCATCAGTTTGGCATACCACAGCATAGGAAACGTATATACATCGTTGCACAACGAAAAGATTTTGGTGATTTTAGTGAATTTTCTTTTCCCAAGCCAACAAATTTGGAATGTGACATTAAAAGTGTAATAGATGAAAGTGATTCAGATGTAACCCTATTGCGATACGACACAAAGAATCAATTAAATGTGTGGCAAGAGTTTCTTGATAAAGCTTCAAGTCGCGGTGGTAAAATACCTGGCTTTCCTATTTGGGCAATGGAGTTTGGAGCGGATTACGATTTTGAAGATATCGCCCCCGCTTATCAAGAATTAAAAAAACTTGTTGGGAAAAGAGGACGATTGGGGTGTCGGGTTTTTGGAAAAACTGTTGCGGACTGCTTGAAACTATTGCCGAATTATGCTCAAACAGCTAAGAATAAAACATTCCCATCATGGAAAATACGATACATAAGCCAGAATCGCGAGTTTTACGAAAATAATAAGGATTGGTTAAGAGAGTGGATGGAAAAGATTCGATACTTTGATAATAGCCACTTGAAATTAGAGTGGAACTGTGGTAATGTTGCGCCGATAATTTCGGATAAGATTGTTCAATTTAGAGCGTCTGGCATCCGCATTAAAAATCCCACTTTTTCTCCGGCGTTAAATCTTGTTGGTACGCAAATACCGATTTTCTCTTGGGTTGCAATTCCGGGTAAAGATGATTATGGTCGGTATATGTCTGTACAAGAAGCGGCCAAATTGCAAGGGATGCAAAAACTGAAATTTGGCAACAAAGAATTCGAATTGTCTAAAACTCGAATATACGAAGCTTTGGGCAATGCAGTCAATGTTCAGTTGGTAAAAAAGATTGCAAAGAGGTTGATAAGACTATGATAAAAGAAAAAGTATCCATCGCAACAAAGCCTCTTGTTTATCAAGTTTTCAGGCATATATCAAATAAAGCTCACAATGCTCTTGCAGAGTATGTTGATAATTCAATATCAAGTTTCGAAAGGCATGCTGATATTTTAAAGCCTTTAAATCCTAATGGAAAACTAAAAGTAGAAATTACAATAACGGATGATTATATACGCATAGAAGATAATGCTTTCGGAATAGAAGAAGAAAACTATCAAAGAGCTTTTGAACTTGCAAGAATTCCTTTGGATGCGACAGGGTTAAACGAATTCGGAATGGGAATGAAAGTATCTTCAATATGGTTGTCAAATCATTGGACTGTAGAATCAAAAGCGTGGGGCGAAGATTTAAAGAAGACTTTCGTGTTTGATTTAAAAGAGGTGTTGGATGAAGAAAAAACGGCAGTTGATGTAGAGGAAGTGCCTGCAAATGCTGATGAACACTATACAATAATCACGCTGACAGATTTATCCCAATTTAAACCGACATCTAGACAAATTTCTGGTATAAAGAAGCATCTAAGCAGCATATATTCACATTTTATTAGGAGTAATGTTGTAGATATTTACGTCAATGGTGAATTGCTCGCTTATCATGAGCCTAAAATTCTTAATGCTCCTCATTATAAAAATGGGGGAGAAGCAATTGAATGGCGATTGAATATAGATTATTCATTTCAAGGCGGAAAACAGAAAGTAAAGGGTTTTATTGCGGTCTTGGATCAGATGAGTACATCTGAAAACAACGGATTTCTCCTATTCCGTCGTGGAAGAACCATTGGAACGAGTTCCGACGAAAAATATCGGCCCAAGGCTCTTTGCGGGGATATTGGCTCGCCGCAATATAAAAGAATTTTCGGCGAACTTGAAGTTGAAGGCTTTGATGTAAGTTTTACAAAAAATGCTTTTAATGAAGATGATCAGTTCCAGGCATTTATTGATGAGTTACGTAATGAAATAAAATCTGATAAAACTCTTGATATTTTTGGTCAGGCGCAAAATTATAGAAAAGTTGAAGATCCTAAAAAAGCCGAGAAAAAAGCAGTTTCTGCGATGGCTCAGGCTTTATCTAAGCCAGTTGTGGTTTCTGCCACGGTGCCGCCGACTCCATCAGAAGGGCTGATTGTTGACGAAACTAAAGAAGATGTGCCAAATGAAAAAGTGGAATTGCTGATAGCACCTGTAAATAAGGTGATGAATATCGGAGAATCTACGTATAGTATTGAAATTCGATTCGAAAAAATTGCAGGGATATCCAAGTTTTACTCAGTAGAAAAGTCTGCAGAGAATGATAAAAACTACGTCGTTCGTTTGTTTATGGATAATCCTTTTTTTGAAAGGTATAATGAAATATTAAAGGACGAAGAATGTACTGGTCCAATGCTCCATTTGGTTCAATCAATTGTTGGAGCAGAATTATTGATGAATGACAGCGGGTACGCTACGTATGCAAAGGCTTTCAGGAATAAATTGAATAGCCTGATTGGGAGATTCTAAAAATGAGTGAAGAATACATTAAGGTCCTATTAGATGATGAAAAGATTTTTTTGACTAAACCCAAGGTTGGACCGAAAACTATAAGTTTAGTAAACTCTTTCGAGAATATTGACGATGATGGTAAGGCAATCCTTATTTCTGAGGCTCAGGACATTCTTAGCCACTGCATTTTTTCTGGGAAGAATGATTGCATTACAAATATCGCTGTTGGTTACGTTCAAAGCGGAAAAACAATGTCGTTTACGGTTTTGACCGCCCTTGCTGCCGATAACGGGTTTAAAATGGTTATTTATCTTACGGGAACTAAAACAAACCTGCAAGATCAGACCTACAAAAGATTGTGCTCTGATATCAGAATGATCGAAGATAGTAGTGACTATTTTAAAATTATTCCTGACGGTAAGTGTTCTGTTTCTGTAATCAAAGACTATGTCCAAGAAGAAGATTATACTCTTTTGTTGCCTATTTTAAAACATTACAAGCATATAAATGCGTTGTCTGATGTTTTAAGAAATGTAGAGGTTGAACATCTCTTGGATAAAAAAGCTGTGTTGATTATTGATGACGAGGCAGACCAATCAAGTTTTAATACATATGCAAGGCAGAATTCGACAAAAGAAGATTGGGAAGACGATGAATACAGTAAAACCTACACTAGTATAAACAATTTAAAAAATGCCCTACCTTGCCACTCTTATGTTCAGTATACAGCCACCCCTCAAGCTGCGTTTTTGATTGATAATAATGACATCCTTTCTCCACAATACCATACAGTTTTAACGGAAGGGAAAGGATATACTGGAGGAAAATATTTCTTTAAAAGTAATGATCGGCAGTATGTGATAGAAATCCCTGATGACGAAATCTATCATAGCAGAAGAAATCCATTGCCTGATAAGCCAGAATCATTTGATAAAGCGTTAATGCAATTTTTTGTGAGTGTTGCAATTGTTGTGAGAATTCAGAAAAGATTGGATTACTTGTCGATGATGGTTCATATAGATGGTAATACCAAATCAAATGAAAAATTTAAACAATGGACGGACGATACCATTAGTGAATGGATTCAAATGTTTCGCGATGGACCTTCTGATATTGCGTGGCCGGCATTTCAGTTGAAAATCCGTGCTGCATATGAAGAAATGTCAAAGTATGTCGAAAATAAGCCTTCTTTTGAAGATGTCTTAGATAAAATGCCCAAAGTATTGAAAAATAGGCAGACCTATTTGATACAGGGAAATTCTAACGAAGAAATTGATTGGAAATCTTCTTGCGCACATATTCTTGTCGGTGCAGATATGTTGAATCGTGGTTTTACGGTTGAGCATTTGTCAATGACTTATATGCCTAGATCTCCGGTTGGAAGGGCCACTGCCGACACTATTGAACAGCGTTGTCGATTCTTTGGGTATAAAGAGAAATATTCTGATATTATTCGCATATATCTTTCCCGAAAGAGCATTGGAGAGTTTAATGCATATGTTGACCATGAAGAGATGCTGAGGACAAATTTAAAGCAATGTAAGACTTTAAAAGAATTTGCAAAACAATACAAAACAATGGTCATGAGCCCCTTGTTGAAACCCACGAGAGCAAATATCCTGTCTTCTAGGTTGATACGAAGCAAGATGAATGGGTGGCGGCAACTTCGCTCTTTGTATAAATGTAATGAAAATAAGGAAAGGTTTGAAACCTTTAGAAATCGCATAGATAATTGGGTATTGGATTTTGACTATAAAAATCCTATGAGAAACCATAATGTTGCGAAAGTCTCTATTGAAAATTTTATTTCCTTCTTCAAAGGAATTGTTTATTCTGATTTGCCGAATATAGCTCGTAAAATAGCAACAATCCAATACTTAAACTATTTGGCGGAAAACGGGAAAATCTCATATGTGAATGTATATGACATTGCTTGCGGCAATACGCGCGAGCGTAAATTAGATGGTGACATCCCGAATAACTTACAAGAAGGTCGTGCGGCAAATGGTAGCTACCCTGGCGACAAGGCTGTAAAAACCGATGATACGATTTGTGTTCAATTACATCATATTTTAATTAAGAATAAAGATATATCATCTGTAAAATACAGAGATGTGACTGACTTGTATAACATTGCAATATATTATCCAGAGAAAATTGGAGAAGATTATATATCGCTCGACGAAGAAGATGAGGATGCGTAATTTATGAAATTGGCTAACCTATTCCAAAAATTTGAAGAACTAAGAAACTCTATAGTAGAAGTTGCAGATGCTTATAAGGTAGCGCCAGTTTCAAAAAATAATGGACATAAATTAGGGTGTTCTGAAAATGGCTCTCCCGTTTTTTTCATTGAATGCTCGGATGCTCCAAATGTAGCAAACATACATCTTCGAATTATTGACGTACTTTTTAACCAAAAATGCAATCTTTCTGTAAATAACAAACTGATTGCCGATAAAAAATATTGTATGGTTATAATGAAGGATTCAGAAGATGATTTAATAAAATATTTTCTTGATGTGATTGCCCTCATTCTAGAACAACTTCCGAAACAACCGACAACGAGGCAGTTGGCAATAGAACTCGCTAAAATAACACGTTTGTTTACAAATATCCCGACAATATCTGCCGAAACAATTCAAGGACTGTGGGCAGAAATGCTTCTAATTGAACAATCAAGTAATCCTGATTATTTGATAAAGTCTTGGCATATTAGCCCAATGGATAAATACGATTTTAATGATGGTTCCGATAAAATAGAGGTTAAGTCAACAACCAAACAGATTCGTTCGCATCTGTTCGCTATAGAGCAGTTGAATCCAAATATAAAGTCTCAGTTAATTATAGCCTCGATTCAGATGACAAAAACTGGAGCCGGATGTTCTTTGTTTGATTTAGAAGAAAAAATCATAAATAAGATAAAAGATAGAGATTCTGCAATCAGATTAAAAGAGGTGATCGTTTCTACGATTGGAACGCATTTAAGCGAAATTAGCTCCATATGCTATGATTATATGCAATCTGTAGATTCACTTAAATTTTATGATTACAAAGATGTTCCCTCGATTTCGCCGGATTGCATTCCACAAGGTGTGTCTAATGTGCATTTTTCAGTAGATTTTTCAAATGTTATAGATGTTGAACGAAATTCGATGAAAGGCTTGCTACATGGGAGTTTGTGATTATGACTAAATATCCTAAAAGCAAAGAATTGATTGACATTTTTATATCTGCATTGAACGAAAGTTTTTCGTCTATAGAAAAAACAGAAGTTCTTCGTTTTGAGTTTAATGGTTTAAAATATGTAGCTTGTTTCAAATGTGTGAGCTATGCTGGAACGCCCTATCCTTTGAATACTACGCGAGCTCAACTTCCTCAGCGAGAAGAATTTGAAAAAATAGAAGCCGATGAAAGATTTCTGTTTATAGGATATGATGTTGGCAACGATGTTTTTGTTTGTTGGGACCCAATAAAAGCGAAGTCAAGACTGAACAAAAAAACGTATGTATCGTTTTTCTGTCGACAAAATATTCAAGATTCTGTTACTGCAGGAAATGTCGTTGAGGCTCGCTTGACAAATGGTGATGTGTATGTACTTTTCAAAAGGTGCGATATTCCGCGATTCTTTGAAATGATTGAAATTCACTTTCCCAATTTACTCGAAGTTGAAAATAACAAGGATGAAAGTGACGAAGATGTTTCCAATTCTGAAATTGAAGGCAGGTTAGGAAATGTTAATGATGATGAAATGGTAAAAGCTCTCGTTGATGAAATGCTAGTTGCACAAAAAAGTCATTTGACAATTGTGTCGGAATGTTCCAATGCTTTTGGATCGGCTTATCCTGGAATGTTGTTTAAGGAATGGAACGATATTGTCAAAAAGTATTGTTTGTCAAAATAGCATTTGGGTACTGAAGTTCACAAAATTCACTGCATTCTCCTCGACATGAAATCCGTCATGCGGAACTACGCAAACAACCCCGCTGCGCAAAACGAACTTGCAGAACTAATTCCTCATTAGAAAATTTCTTTTTTTTTCAAAAAAATATTGACTAATATATAGCAAATATGCTATATTTAGTATATGAAGTTCAAGTTCTTTCCGAATGTGCAATTTTTTGAGACAGAAAAAGCAGAACCCAAAGACGAAGTAGGAGATGTCGGCAAAGAAATAAAGGATTTGTCCAGGCACCGCCCCGACCTATATCTACGGGTCAAGAGTTTTCTGAAGGTCCTTTCTGCTGTTATGGATTTGTCGCCTTTTTTGCTGAATGAACAAATTTACAAGTTTCCGAAGGAATATGATGGCTTGTACGAGATGCGAATTCCAAAGCAGGCGAAAGGCGGAGTTTTTAGAATATATTTCTGTACGGCAATAAACGAAATCAGCACGCTCATTTTGTTATGCGCGGAATTGAAACACAAAAAGGAACCGATGAAACTCGGGACAGCATTTGCAAAACTGAAGCAATACAGAGAACTTGTCAAACAGGGAGTTATGCAATGAAAAAGAATCAAGTCATCGATTTTATGTCTTCGCTCGAAAAAGAAGACGATGGTCTGGATTTGTACTCCAAGACATACGAGGCGCTGTCGGCCTTCCTGACGGATTTTGATTTCCTGAAAGATTCCTTGGGGCTCACGCAGCAAGATGTCGCCGACAAGATGGGCACGACGCAAAGCGCTATCTCGCGTATTGCATCCTTGAAAACGAACCCTTCGTACAAGCAGTTGCTGAAGATGTCGGAGGCCGTCGGTGGCGAACTGTACATAACTCCAATGAAGAGCATGACCGTCCAAGTTCCTTACGACTTGCAAGAAACAGTACGAAAGTTGGCGACCGAGGCCGGCTCAAGTCCTAACGATTTTCTTACAAGCATTCTGCGCAACGCAATAGAACTAGAACGCGCGAACTACATGAACAAAACGCTGGCCTTGAACTGCGTTGGCGAACGCAAGGTCGCATATAGGGCAAAAAAGAAGAACTCGCGGGGTTGACAGCATTGTGATTCTGAAATTCAATGTACGCGTCCCGTGTCTTTTGACAAGGATTCCAACCGTATCCTTTTCGTCATGATGCAGTAGAAAACAGGCGACGGGCAAAAAAGTTTTTGCCCCGCTTTTTCTAACTTTTTTACATGCGCTTATCCAAGAACATTTTCCAAGCCCTGTGCCTTGCGGGCGCCACTTCTGCAAGCCTCGCTACTGCCGCAGAGCCCGTCTATTCCCCCTTCCAGAAAGACGCCTACCTCACCTCCTCCTTCGGCGAGAACCGCGGCACCCGCTACCACGCCGGCGTGGACTACTCCACCCTTATGGAAGAGGGCTGGGTCGTCTACGCTCCCGAAAACGGCAAGGTCGAAGAAATCCGGGTCTCCCCCTTCTTTTACGGCAAGGTGATGTTCTTCAAGGGCGAAAGCGGCAAGACCTGGGTCTTTGCCCACCAGAGCAGTTTCGGCAAGCTGGACAGCCTCTATATCGCAGAGCAGTTCAGCAAAAAGAGCAACAACGTCACCCTGAAACCGAACGCTCCCTACAAGAAGGGCGACACCCTGACATTTTCCGGTAGTACCGGCATCGGTAACCCCCACCTGCACCTGGAAATCCGCCAGGGCAAGAACAACGTGATTTCTCCCTGCAGAAACGGAGTCTATTGCGGCGACACCCTGGACCCGCAAATTTTCGGCATGGCCGTGTGGCAAAAAGACGACATGACCGTCACCGGCCCGGAGGCCCTGGACAAGGGTTGTGTGGAATACCCCGGCTGGAAAAAGGAAAAGGCCTACCTGGCGATAAAAATTGCCGACTACAGCCGCCACCCCAAGGAGAATCCCATGTCTATCCGCAGGCTCACCCTGTGGGAGGGCAAAAAGAAGGCCTACGAAAAAATCCAGGACACCCTGACCTACGGCAACATGCTGAAAATCCGAACGGAACTGCTGTGGGCCGAAGAGGCGGACACCGCCGGGGACTGGCACTTTGTAGATGCCGCCCTGAAGGCTGGCTCCAAGTACCGAGTAGAAGTAGAAGACATGGTGGGCCGAAAAACTTCACGGGAATTCACCTTCCAGGATTCCTGTGTGGCTAACTCCCCCATATTGCAAAAGCAGGTGCAGGAATCTCCCCTGTACAGTTTCATGAGCCGAAGCATGCTGGACCTCGCCCTCTGCGACAAGGGCCAAAAGTTCTCGGTGATGGACAGCTCCAAGAACATCCTCGACGAGGACCTGTGCAAAGCGTTCCCCCACCGGGGAACCACTCTCGGGAAAATCGTCCAGAAGTTCCCCAAGGCCAGGTTCATCGGGCATAAGGCAGGGACCATCGCCATGCACGCCGTGCACCAAAACGAAAAGACCGTGCAGTGGAACACGACCCTGGACAGCATCGCCATTTCCCAGAAGATTACCAAGCTCCGCAGCGCCTTCGGTAACGAAACCCAGGTGCTGGCCGTCACCAAGACCCACACCGACAGCCTGGATTTTTACGAGTTCCACCCCAAGGGTCTCCACTTTACGGGCAGCTGGGAAGTCTGCCTGGACCCCGGCAAGGAATCCGCACCGCTCTACTGGCTGGGCGAGACCAGCCGCCGCTGGTTTATCTTTAGCAAGCAGGAGGGCACAAGCAAGCGCTGCGCCCAGGTGAACGAACTCCGGGACCTTGCAAACATCCTGAACAAGACCGCACCCACCCTGGGCACGCCCTACTGGGGCAAGTCCTTTATCTTGGGCAAGGAACAGGACGTGCTGCGCATCCCGACCCTGTTCCGCTACGACGGATTCGAGAACGGCAACTCCATACAGACCACCGTGAACGGCAACTGGATTCCTACCGAATACGATTCCGAACCCCGTGAAATCGTGCTGGACGGGCGCCGCCTCAAAAAAGGTGACAAGCTCCACATCCAGCTGGAAGACGAAGCCCACAACAAGGCCGAGTTCGACGTGGTAGTGCCGAGGTAGTTGTGAGTTGTGAGTTATGAGGTAGTAGTGCCGCTGGGGACAAGAGGTGTCATCCTCACGAAGGTGAGGATCCGCTTGCGGAAAAACAGAATAGGTTTTAGAGGCTAGAAAAACAATAAAACGTCTTCTTTATTTCTATACTAGTAACTAGAAACTATCAACTAGTAACTACATTTGCACTTCATGCGTCTCTCGTTTACAAAATTCATCTTCGCAGTGGCCCTGGCCTGTTCCGGAGCCTTTGCCCAGGAGCTTTGCCCGCATTTCCTTTTGGACAAGGACCTGGTGGTAAACGTAGAAGGCCGGTTCGTAAACGAGGCCAAGAGCCGCACCAGCATGGACATCCAGTGGCGGCACCATCCGGAGGCCCTGGACACTTTCTACGTGAGTTTCCCAAACGCCAAGCCCTTCCGTTTTATTACCGCGGGGTCCTACCGCTACATGGAATTCGAGAACCCGAAAATCAAGCGACAGCTGGGGCTGCACCACCTGCGGGAAACCATCGGCAACACCCCCCTCAGGCTAGACGACCTGGAGCTCCTCGCCAACGGGGCGTTCCTCTGCAAGGACACTACGGAGCAGCCCGCCACCGTCCTCTCGACCGCACTTTCCAACATGTGGTGGTCCATGTCCGTCAACCGGCTAGAAGAACCGGACAGCGTCTCCATGAGGGGCGCCTACAAAGAAAGCAGGCTTTTTAGAATCGGGCAATGGAAGGACTTTTCGGGAACGAGGCTTCCGACCTTGATCAAGCTTACAAGCGAAAAATACCGGGGAGATCTCTGGGTGCGTTCCGCCTACACCGCCGAGGCCCTGAAAGAAGACCCCATAAAGTCCCGCTACAAGAACGGGTTCAACGGTTTATTCCGAAAAGTTCCGGGAGAGGGGAAACGGAAAATACCCCTCATACTCAAGCTGAACCAGGAACTCCTGCGCAACTGAGCCGTCGTAGAACCTGGACTTGTGCCGTTTCCAACCGCCGAACTGCAGCGTGACGCTGTTCAGCCCACTGTTCCAGGACAGTTGCGGACCAGCCTTGATTATCCCGTAACCCAGGGATTCCTTTTCTACGGAGCCACCCTTGCGCAGATAACCTGTGCGTAGGTAGTTCGTCTCGAAAACGCCCGCAAAGTATTCGTTGAAGGCCAGGCGACCGTAGAACTGCAATTCCATCAAGAAATCCCTGTTGAATATGGGCATGTTTCGCTTGTAGTCGTAGCTCTTGGCCTCAAAGTCCGTAGTGATGTCCGACAGCACGTAATGGATGCCAACTCCCAGCAGGGAACCTGCCTTGAAAAAGTATTCCACCGAAGCGCCAAAGTCGAACAGCTGGGAGTAGTCCCAGGCCGCAGAATCGTTTTGCCGCACATTGTCGGAGATGTAGTCGGCATTCCAGGTTTCCGCAATTTTGCCGGAACCTTCCACATCAGATGTCACCATTTCCAGGTTGGAATTGAAGTAGAGGTAGCTCTCGTACATGAACGACACCTCCAGCTGGGGGTTCGTCCTGAGCGGCCTAAGGCCGAGACCTGCAGTATAACCGCCATAAAAAGGAGATACTTCCAAGGAGGCCGCCATTTTCAGGTAGGTGGGCGTAACGCCCAAGGCATCGCCGTAATTCAAGCTATCCAGGGGTTCAAGCCAAGTGTAGCGTAGCGAACCTTCGGCCTGGGGCAGCCACTGCCCCCACACGAAGGGGGTGTTGCCCATGAGCCGCCACGACAGGTTGGGGCCATACCTGAAGCCGTTCTGGGCACTCTGGTTGAAGTCGCTGGCCAAGGCCGGTGCGGCAAACACCGCAAGCGCCATGAGAAAACGGGCCAATGTCATGCGAATCGCAATCATTTCAGCAAAAAAAATAAAAATAATTGCCACTTTTGCTCCACAAATTCTTATTATTAGGGGCAAATAAATCTTTATAGGAGAATCTATGAAACTCGCACATATTTGCCTCCTGGGGCTCTCCGCCATGCTGTTCTGGAGCTGCGCCAGCCGCTATTCCTCTCCGGTCCTTATCGAACGTGGCGAGGGCCGCAAGGAATACGAACGTGAATATTTCGCCATCAAGGAAAGCATGGGCATCGACAAGCGCCTGAAAGACGTGTTCAAGCAGGGCTATATCGAAGAAGGCATGACCAACGACATGGTGAACCTTTTGTGGGGACCTCCTGACCACGAAAAGACCGACGATTCCACCAGCGTGTGGGAATACTACACCCGCGAAGGGAACCTGATTACCCGCCTTTTCTGGAAGCACCCCGACGAAGCCCGCCTCAAGGGCTACGAAGAGGAATGGATCCTGGTGAAGATCGAGGGCGACCGCTACGGCGGCTCCCCGGCTCCCACTTCCAGCAAGTCCAGCAACTACTAATTTGAGCAATCGTCCCGGCCTAGAGGCCGGGATTTTTGCACCCTCCGGCTATATTTGTCATGCCCGCCTTGAGCGGGCATCGCCTTTTTTACAGCCAAATGCCACGCCGGACTACCCCTTGCGGTCATTTTTTTCTAACTTTACGCCCGTTAAATTTAAACCCTCCAAGGAGTATCTATGCGTCAGTATATCATCGCTGGTAACTGGAAAATGAACAAGACCGTGAGCGAATCTGTTGAACTCGCCAAGGCCATCGTTGAAGCCGTCAAGGACGTGAAGAAGACCGAAGTGGTCATCGGACCCACCTACCTCGCCGCCGCCAAGGTCGCCGACGTGATCAAGGGCACCAACGTGAAGCTCGCCATCCAGGACATCCACTGGCAGGACCAGGGCGCATTCACCGGTAAGGTTTCCGTGGACATGGTCAAGGAAATCGGCGCCGACTACATCATCATCGGCCACTCCGAACAGCGCCAGTATTTCCACGAAACTGACGAAACCGTGAACCTGAAGGTCAAGAAGACCCTCGCCGCCGGCATCAAGCCCATCATCTGCATCGGCGAAACCCTCGACGAACGCAACGGCGGCAAGCTGGAATCCGTTCTCAGCACCCAGGTCAAGGGCGCTTTCAAGGACGTTTCCGCCGAAGACGCCGCTAAGTGCGTGTTGGCCTACGAACCCGTGTGGGCAATCGGTACCGGCGTGGTCGCTACCGACGAACAGGCCCAGGACACCCAGGCTTTCGTCCGCTCCGTGGTCAAGGAAATCTACGGCGAAGCCGTTGCCGAAGGCATGCGCATCCAGTACGGTGGCTCCATGAAGCCGGGTAACGCTGCCGGCCTTTTGGCCCAGAAGGACATCGACGGTGGCCTCATCGGCGGTGCAGCCCTCAAGGCCGACACCTTCAAGGGTATCATCGACGCTGCCGAAGCCCGCTAAGACGCTGCGGCAAAGCCACAAACATTTAACCTAAGGTAAAAGACTATGACAACACTCTTTTGGATTGGTATCGTCCTCCACGTGTTCCTCTGCCTGTTCCTCATGCTGCTCGTGCTCGTGCAGAACGACAAGATGGGAGGCCTTGCAGGTCTCGGCGGAATGACTTCTCAGTCTGCATTCTCCACTGCAGGTGCTGCCACCTTCATCCAGAAGCTCACCCGCGGCGTGGCCGTGCTGTTCTTTATCGTGGTGTTCGCCCTCGGCCTGATTACTGCCAAGCAGGACCAGGCTGTGGAAGAATCTTCGATGCAGAAGGCGACCCGCGAAAACGCCGCCCAGCAGGCTCCCACCATTCCGGCCCTGCCCGGTGACTTTGCGGCTCCTGCCGCCGAGGCTCCTGCTGCCGACGTCGCTCCCGCCACCCCGGCTGAAGCGCCTGCCGCTGCACCCGCCGCAGAGTAAGTGTTTGCGGGAGCAATCCCGACAGTCCAACCGCTTATGGAAGTCCGCCCTGCTCTTGCGGGGTGGATTTTTTTGCGGCAAAGCCGCAGTGTATGAGGTCGGGCCTTCGGCCCTCTGAGGAGTGAGTGCGGCGCTTCGCGCCTTTGTGGTTTTATGGTCGCGCCGTTGGCGCCATATTTTAACTCAAAGCACTACAAGTGCGACCTCACAGCTCAAAGGCTTGCAAAGCAAGCCGACCTCATACCTCTTTTCTACCTTTCTCCCCAGAGGTTTTGATATGCAGAATACATTGGTCGCTCCCGTTGGCATTTTAGGTTTTGGCGTCGAAGGCCAGAGCACCTTCAACTACCTGGTCCGCACGGGCATCAAGGACATCGTAGTCATGGACAAGAACCCGGTGAACCTGCCTGCCGTGCCCGAGGGCGTAAACGTGAAGACCTTCAGCGGAGAGGGCTACCTGGACGGGCTCAAGGACTGCGTGACCGTGGTGCGCTCCGCTGGGGTTTACCCCATGAGCCAGGAACTGTTCAAGTTCCAGATGAACGGCGGTCTCATGACCAGCCAGATCCAGCTGTTTTTAGAACAAACTAAGTCCAAGAAGACGGTAGGCGTCACCGGGACCCTCGGCAAAGGTTCTACCGTAAGCATGATCAGCCACATCCTGACCAAGTGCGGCGTGAGCAACGAGATTGGCGGAAACTTCGGCGTGCCCGCCCTGGACCTGCTGGAAACAGAAACCGCCGACCGGGTGAGCATTCTGGAGCTTTCCAGTTTCCAGCTCATGACCCTGTCCGTTTCGCCGGACGTGGCCGTAGTGCTCCGGGTCTCTACCGAACACCTGGACTGGCACAAGACCGTAGAGGAATACCGCGACGCCAAGGCGAACCTGGTCCGCTGGCAAAAGCGGGACGGGGCCTGCGTGTACCTGAAGGACGCAGCCCCCACCGCCAAAATCGCTTCTGAGAGCCCTGCCAGAACAAAGTACGCCGTCGCCCTGGCCGACGGCCCGAGTGCAGGCCAAGGCGACGCCGTCATCGAAGGCGCCACCCTGACTATCGACGGCGAAAAACTGTTCCTCTCCGACTGCAAGGTGCGGGGAATCTACCAGCTAGAAAACATGGCGGCGGCGACGCTTGCCTGTAAGGCCCTGGGAATCCGGGTGGCGGACGCCCTCGAGGCCCTCAAGACCTACGAGACCCTCCCCTTCCGCATGGAATTCAAGGGCGAAAAAGGTGGCATCGAGTTCTTCAACGACAGCTACGCCACCCGCCCCGACGCAACCATCGCCGCCACCGCCAGCATGGACCGCCCCTTCGCGCTGATCCTCGGCGGCTCTGAAAAGAACGCGGACTTTACCGAACTATCGAACATCCTCGTAAAAGAGCGCCCGAACCTACGGCGCATCGCCCTCATCGGAGCCACCGCCGAACGCATGCTGGAATCCCTGTCGCAGGCCGGCCTCGATACGGCAGGCGAAAACGGGAGCGGCATCCAGGCCGCCATCTTCCCCACCCTGGAAGAGGCCTTCCAGGACAGCCTGTCCATCGGCAAGGGCGGCATCGTCATCATGAGCCCCGCCTGCGCCAGTTTCGGCCTGTTCAAGAACTACAAGGAACGGGGAAAGGCCTTCGACAGGCTGGTGGAAAAATATGGCTAAGCCGTAGTC
Source organism: Fibrobacter sp. (assembly GCA_017503015.1). Taxonomy (NCBI): domain Bacteria; kingdom Pseudomonadati; phylum Fibrobacterota; class Fibrobacteria; order Fibrobacterales; family Fibrobacteraceae; genus Fibrobacter; species Fibrobacter sp. The sequence continues at coordinate 35,016 of JAFVTX010000007.1, forward strand.
TTAGTTACTAGATTGTCTTATATCAAGAAACTTCTTGAAAAACGCAACACTAGTAACTCAGAACTCGTAACTGCCGCGTAGCGGCCCCAGTAACTGCGTAAAAATTTTCAATTTTTACGCCCTCCCCCTTTACAAGCGGGTCACTTTAATCTAAATTTGACCCGTTCCATTAAGGACCACGCGGTCGTGGTGGAATTGGTAGACACGCTAGCTTGAGGTGCTAGTGGGAGCAATCTCATGACAGTTCAAGTCTGTCCGACCGCAGAAGAGACCCGGCTTAACCGCCGGGTTTTCTTTTTTCTAAATTTGCGGATGTGAACCGTTTTGAACTGCTAAAGACATCCAAGAAATCCAAGGCCCGCCTGGGCGTGGTCCATACCGACCACGGCGACGTAACCACGCCGATTTTTATGCCGGTGGGTACCGAAGCCACCGTCAAGGCGGTAACCCCCGCCCAGCTGAAGGACATCAAGGCAGAAATCATCCTCGCCAACACCTACCACCTGTACCTGCGCCCCACCACGCCCCGCATCGCAAAGGCAGGGGGCATCCACAAGTTCATGGCCTGGGACGGCCCGGTACTTACCGACAGCGGCGGATTCCAGGTATGGAGCCTGAAGGATTTGCGCAAGATTACTCCCGAAGGTGTGGAATTCCGGAGCATTCTGGACGGCTCGAAACACTTCTTTAGCCCCGCAAGCGTCATGAACGCCCAGCGAGAAATCGGCGCCGACATCATCATGGCCCTGGACGAGTGCACCCCCTTCCCCAGCACCGCCAAAGAGGCGGAACACAGCCTGAATTACACCCTCAAGTGGACAGCGGAAGCCATGCAATGGCTGGGGGAACATCCGCCCATCCACGGTTACGACCAGCAGTTCTTCGGAATTATCCAGGGCGGTATGCACAAGAATCTGAGGCAACAGGCCATCGAACGCATCGCGGAACTCGGGCCCGACGGATTTGCCATGGGAGGCCTCTCCGTAGGCGAGCCCACCGAGACCATGTACGAAATAGCGGATTTCTGTACCGACATCCTGCCCCAAGACCATGCCCGCTACGTGATGGGCGTGGGCACGCCCTGGAACCTGCTGGAACTCATCGAGCGGGGTGTGGACATGTGCGACTGCGTGATGCCTACCCGCAATGCCCGCAACGGCATGCTGTTTACCAGCGAAGGCGTGTTGCGCTACAAGGCCGCCCGCCATGCCGAAGAATTCGACAAGCCCGTGGACCCCAATTGCGACTGCTACTGCTGCCGGAACTTCAGCCGGGCGTACCTGCGCCACCTGCACCACGCCGGGGAATCCCTGGGGTTTACGCTGGCCAGCATCCACAACCTGCATTTTTACCTGCACCTGATGCGGGAGGCCAAACGGCACATCGCCGACGACACCTTTGAGGAGTGGAAAAAGGAACAGTGCGAAATTCTGCAGCGGGACTTGCAGTAACCACCAGCCAGGCCCAGTCTTGCTCAACTCCATCTACATCGAGATTACCGACGCCTGCAACCTGAACTGCAGTTTTTGCCCCTGCGGAAAATCGGCTCATTCGTCGTGTGACAAAACTGTCGCAAAAAATGCGCCAACAAGTTCTGGCGCCCACCGCACCTTCATGGATTCCGCCCTTTTCGAACGGTGTATCCAGCAGGCGGCCCTCCATGCCGAAAACGTCTATTTCCACATTTTGGGAGAGCCCACGCTCCACCCCGGATTCGTACACTACCTGAAGGCGCTGGAATCTACGCCGCTGAAGCTGAACCTGACCACCAACGGCTCCACAATCGCCCGGGTGGGCAAGCACCTGCTGCAAAGCGGGGCACTCCGGCAGGTGAACTTTTCCACCCACGCCTACGGGGAACTCGGGCCAGACCAGGCTCAGCCCTACCTTCAAGACGTGCTGGACTTTTGCCGGATGGCCCTTGCAGAGCGCCCCGACCTGTACCTCAATCTAAGGCTCTGGAACGCGGGAGACTTTCCCGACGCAGACCGCCAGCGGGGCTGGAACCGCCTGATGGTTGCCCGGGTCGCACAGACATTCGGCCTCGACAGCAAAGACGTTCTGGACCCGGAACATTTCTGTAGCCGTCACAAGAGCTTTCCCGTCCAGGGCAGGCTCTACCTGCACCAAGACTCCCGCTTTGAATGGCCCGGGTTAGACGAGAGACGAGAGGCGAGAGACGAGAGATATGTACAGGGAACCTGCCACGGGTTAGA
>JAFVTX010000008.1 GCA_017503015.1 Fibrobacter sp.
ATTCATTTTCAAAAATTTGGCTGCAACACATCGCGCAGTTTCGTCACTCAAAGTGGTAAAGACCTCCAGTATTCACCACTTTTCGTTCCTGCCTGCGCTCGGTTTCGCTCAAATTCTTTTTATCAAAGCAATTTTTAGAGGTGCCCTTTATTTATAAGTCTAGTTTCAAGAAATTGATCACGGGATAAACCTGTGATGACATTAAGGTCTAGGCGCGGGTAGACATCGTGATGACATTTTGGAAAAAGAAAGTCCCGCAGGTTTTACCTGCGGGACTTCTCTATCAAGAAGAATTGAAAACTAGAAGAAGATGAAGGCACCGAGGCTTGTCACGATGGCGTCTTTTTCAGCAAATCCGGAGAAGGGATTCTCCAGGAACTGCTTTGTGAAAGCGAGTTCTACGGCGGTCGGGCCGTATTCGAAGCGTGCGCCCAAGTTCACCGTTGTACCATTGGTGATGGTGGAAACAGTCTTTGTCTTTTCACCACCCAGTTCACGGTCGGAATACTCTGCGGCAGTCCATGTGTATTTGGCACCGCCGAATGCCATGAAGTACTTGCTGAGTTGGACTTCGCCCAGGATGTTGGGTTCGAAGACCAGCTGGGCATCTCGATGTCTGTCGCTAACGCCTTCAATATTGTCGTAGTTGTACATGGGCAAGAAGGTGTTCAAGCCCAGATACACGTTGGCATTTTCAGAGCTGAGGACCGCAGCACCCAGGGTGAACATCGGGACAATTGAAACATTGGCCAGAGTGTCAGACAGGGTAGTCTTGGTGGTGACTAGGTAGTTTTTGCCGTCTTTTACCTGAATTTCAGAGACGCTGTTCTTGTGCTTGTATTCGTTACGGATGCCTTCAACTCCTAAGGTCCAGTAGTAAACATCGCCACTGTAGGAAACGCCCAAGTAGCCTTGTGCAGCCCATGCATCATCTTCGATTTCGGAGTTGGGCTGATCGAGGAAGTGGTTTCCATAAGGAGTTGCATAATGTCCGCTTAACAAGATGTCGAAGGAGCCGAGGTTCAAGGAGAAATTGGCGCCCACAACAGAGCCTGCGGTGGAGGACTTTTCAGTTTCATCAGTGCCGTCGGCGTGGTCGGTCCAGCGCCAGGCTTTACCTAGGGAATAATCCAAAGATGCACCGAACTTCTGGAAGGCGATACCTGCAGTTAGGAGACCCATGTCGGCTTCGTCGTTATTATCAAAAGAAAGGAAATAGGTCCAGCTGTCACCGAAGGCGACTACGCCCTGTTGCTCGACGGGGTCGAAATAGGCCAGCTTGGAACCGAACATGAAATGGGGAATGCCCACATTTCCGCCGATGGTGGAGGCGGCGGCTTCGTTACCGACAGTGTTGTAGGCATTGCCATGAAGGATATCGCCCAGCTTGTTTACAGGAGCCTTTGCAACCTTGGAGGTATCCGTAGCGACGGAGTCCGTAACGGCCTTCGCGCTATCGACTACGGCCACCTGTTCAGGAGCCGCTATGGCGGAATCAGCTGGTGCGGCAGCAGCAGTCTCGGCTACTGTAGAGTCGGCGGCGGGTGCGGGTTCGGCTACGGCAACTGCAGAATCGGCAGGTGCCGGTGTCGCAGTGCTATCGGTGGCAACTTGGTCTGCAGCGGGTGCCGCGGTAGAGTCGGCCACTGTGGAGTCCGCTGCGGGAGCAGGTTCGGCTACGGCGACAGAATCGGTAGGAGCTGCCGCAGGGGCGGGCTCAGCTACGGGTGCGGTCGCAGGAGCGGGAGCCACTGCTGGTGCTGGTTGTGCTGCCGGTGTGGCTGCAGCGCTGGCGGGTGCATTTTGAGCCTGGACACGGGCTGCCAGGCCGAGGGCGATAAGCAAAAGGTGTTTCTTCTTCATAGTAACCTAAACATAGATAAATGGAGCGAAGAGCGGTTCAGAAAAGTGCAATTTTTTTGTAGACGCCTGTAAACAGAAAAGGTTTGGGCAGATTTATCTTTTTTTGGGAAAAAGTTTAATTTTATGTTCAATAGCTCACAAATGGAGTAAAATATGAGGATTTTCCAGTTAATCGGCACGATATCCCTTGGTGCATTCCTGCTTTTGGGATGCGATGGCGAAAATATTACAGAAGTTAGTCAGAAAGAGACCGATATCTCGCTTGCTGAAAGGGTCGGGCCGGTAAGCCAGTATGGCGAGCTTTTGGCGGGTCAGGTAGATGGGGTTGGGCGTATCTACGGCTCTTGTAATGGAATCGCGGCTGGCAAGGAAGTTCAAGTTCGTGGCATGAGCATGTTCTGGAGCGTTGCTGGTGTGGGTGCCGATTTCTACAACGAAGCGGCAATTGATGCCATGGTCAGGGATATGAAGATTGAAATCATCCGCCTCGCTATCGGAACCGAAGAAAACTGGGGTGTAGGTGGTTTCATGAAGGATCCCGATGCCCAGCGTGAGCTCATCAAAAATTCAGTGATGGCAGCTGTTAAGAACGATATCTATGTGATTATCGACTGGCATTCTCATACGGCAGTTGACCAACTAGAAGCGGCCAAGCAGTTCTTTGGCGAGATGGCGGAAGCCTATGGTGGATATAACAACGTCATTTTTGAAATATTCAACGAGCCCACCAAGCAGAGTTGGGATCAAGTTAGGGACTATGCGAACCAGATTGTAGACACTATCCGCGTACATTCGGACAACCTTGTCCTTGTGGGTAATCCTAATTGGGACCAGAGGCCCGATATGGCCATAGGCAAAGAGGTGGAAGACTCCAAGCACAATGTAGCCTACACCTTCCACTACTACGCTATGACGCATGGCAATTGGGAAATGGGCAATGCCAATAAAGCTATGAAAGCGGGTCTATCGATTTTTGTAAGTGAATGGGGTACGGGCACAGCTGACGGAAACGGAACACCAGGTGAAGCCGAAAACCAGAAATGGCAAGACTGGATGGATGCCAACAAGTTGTCTTCGGCCAACTGGTCTGCGGGCAACAAGAACGAAGGCACTGCGGCATTTACCCCGAACTCAACTCCGGAGTCCATAGAATTTACCGTTTCTGGTGAAATGGTCAAGGGCTTCTTTGCCAAGAATCCGGACAGCTACACGGCCTGCAAGTCCACAAAGAAATAAGTGATTAATGGAAAATAAAAAACTACTTCCGCGAGGAGGTAGTTTTTATTTTGAAGTTATTTCTTTTCGTAGCGCACGTAGGCAAATTTTTTGCTATCGGGGGCCCACGAGTTCACGTTGATGGTTCCCTGGCCGCCGAACAGCTTTAGAATCGTGCGGGGTTCGCTCCAGCCGGTCTTATCGCTGCCCGTCATCAGACGGATTTCCACATTCTTGTTGGGCACGTGTTCGCCGGGGCGCACGTCCCGTTCGTGGTAGGCCAGCATCACGACTTTCGTGCGGTCGGGCGAAATGTGAGGGAACCATGTGTTCCAATGGGCGTCTTGTGTCATCTGCGTCTGTTCGGAGCCGTCGGACCTCATGCGCCACGCCTGCATACGACCGCTGCGAACAGAATTGAACCAGATGTATTCTCCGTCGCAGTCGTATTCCGGTCCGTCGTTCAGGCCGAAAGCCGTCGTGAGCTGCGTCTCGTTCCCACCGGTAGTGGGAATGGTGTAAATGTCGTATTCTCCATCCCGTTCGGCGCAGTAGGCGAGCGTTTTTCCGTCGGCGGTAACGCCGTGGAGGTAGCTGGGAGCAAGGGGCGTCACCAGTTCCGGCATGCGTCCGTCAAAGAAAATCTTGTAGATGCGGGAAAGGCCGTCTTCTTTGGTGTGGTGGCTCACGAAAAGTCCCAAACCGTCGGGAGAGAGCACGTGGTCGTTGTTGCAGTTGTCCACAAAGTAGCTCGGAACTTCTGTCACCTCGCCGCTCTCGATGTCGATTTTGTAGATGCGGCCTTCGCTGTTGTAGGTGAGAAATTTTCCGTCGGCGCTCCAGTTGGGCGCTTCGATGACCTTGTCGAATTTCTTGAGAAGTTTTGATTCGCCGGTTTCGATGTCGAAAATTTCCAGGAAGGACTTGTCTCCGCTGCGGTCCCAGACTTCGCCCGGGCTGAGTTCGAAGGGGTAGCTCACTCCCCATGCGGCGCGGAGGTTGTCCATCTGCGTCATCATCTGCATGGTCTTGCTGTGAGGCATTTCGGGGCATTCCTTGAGGCCTTTCTCGAGGGCGGCCTTGCAGCCCAGCACCTCGTATTCGTAGCAGTTCTCGATGCGGGGCGGCCTCACGGATTCTACCAGATTCCCGGTCACGTCGAACAGCTGGATTTCTTCCATGTCGTTCAAGTTCTGCACCCGGATAAAGCCCGCTGTTCCGTAGATGACGCCCTCGTTTTTGAGCGGCGCTACCATGGAGGTCTTGAGATGCGCCACCTGGCCATTCGCATATACCAAATCAATCCAGTCCGTAGCATCTACGCCCGTGTGGAACTTGACGCACTTGGTTTTCGTCTGCACGATGTGATTTGCGACGCATTCCCCACCCGATGTCATTTCCGCACAGTCTCCACCTGATGTCATCCCCGCGGAGGCGGGGATCTCCTTGCAAATTTCCGGGTCAGTCAAAAAGATATCCGCGAACGTGAGGCTGTAAATGCCCAAGTCAAGCAACGCGCCGCCTGCAAGCTCCGGCTTTTGCAAGCGCTCGATATGCGAAAGTGGCATGGAAAAATCTGCCTCCACGCTTTCTACCTTGCCAATTTTCCCGGCCAGAATCCAATCCTTGACCATCTGCACGGCGGGCAAGAACCTTGTCCACATGGCCTCGCACAGGAACACGCCTTTTTCTTCGGCAAGAGCCACCACTTCTGATGCCATCAGGGCGTTGGCGGTAAATGCCTTTTCTACTAGCAAGTTCTTGTTGTGTTCCAGGCAAAGCAAGATGTTGTTGTAATGCTCGGAATGGGGAGTGGCCACATAGATCAAATCTACCGCAGGGTCCCGGGCAAGTTCCTCATAACTGCCGTAGGCATGCCCGAAACCATATTCGTCGGCAAATTTTTTCGCCTTGTCAAGTGAGCGCGATGCCACCGCATAGCATTCTACGCCCATGCCGCGTTTTTCGAGAGTCTTGACGGCAGCCGCCATCTTGGTGGCGATATGCCCACAACCGAGAATTGCAAACTTCATAAAGACCTCAAATTTGCTGGATTATTGTCCTACATTGCTCAATATAAGCATATTTTGTCAACAACAACATATCATTATTGAACAAAGCTGGATTCCCGTGTAAACACAAAACGCTAAATTCATAATTTAGCGACTTGCGCATTTACAGGGCACCAATTTCAGCAACAGCGCCACCAGAATGGTGGTGGTCATGCTGATAAAGGGCATCCAGGGCCAGCTGAAGATGCCGCCCAGCACCGCAGGCACGCCAAAGGCGGGAATCCCCTGGATAAGCACCAAACTGGCCATACCGCAAAGGACGGCCGCAATCACCTGCCAACTGCGTAGCCCCTTCACAAAGAAGGCGAGCAGGAACATGCCGAGAAGCGGCCCGGTAAAGAGTCCCGTAAAGAAGATGGCGTTCTTGAGGAGGCTGCCCTGCTGGGTGGCGGCAAACAGCGCAAAGAACACGCCCAGCACGCCCCAGACCACCGTCCAGATTTTCGCACGCTTGAGACCGCCAATCCCTTCGGATTCGCCCCAACCCAAAAAGTCGTGCTCCGAGGTGTTGCTGAGGGAATTGATTGCTCCCGAAAGGCTGCTCATAGCAGCCGCGCAAATGGCCGCCACAATGAGGCCGGTCACTCCCACCGGAAGCCCGTTCACGATAAAGTAGGGGAACACGTCGTTCTGCCCAAGGCCATCGGGCAAGGCCGCCACCTTTGAAATCTTGTAGTAAACGAACAGGGCGGCACCCACCCAGTAAAACAATATGGAAACAGCACAGCCAAGCACCATGGAGAGCACGCTGGAGCGGTTGGCCGCCTTCACGTCTTTGCAACTCAGGTAGCGCTGCACGAACTGCTGGTCGCAACCGCGAATGGCGATTTCTAGAACAGCATAGGCAAAGCCCGCCGACACCAAGGTCCGGGCGTTAGAAATATCGAAACTGGCATCCCACCACTTGGTCTTGCCCGCCTCGCTTGCAAGAGCGGCCATCTCGCCGAAACCGCCCACTGCATTGGCGATTAAAACAAGCACCAAGACGCCTCCGCCAAAGAACACGCAGAACTGCATCACGTCGGTCCAGATAACCGCCTTGATGCCGCCAAACCAGGTGTAGAAAATGGCCACCGCCGCAGACACCACAATGGCAAGCTTCAAGTCGATGTGCAAAATCTGGGCCAGCACCAGGGATGGCGCGTACAGCAGAATTCCCGTGCGGAGCAGAAGGTGCATGCAGTAGAACACTGCCGCCAGGCGGCGCACCGCCTTGGAACCGAAACGGACTTCGAAAAGTTCATAGGCACTGTTGATTCCGGATGTACGGAACCTGGGGATAAACACGAAGCCCACCACCACGATGCTGAGGAGCGCTCCTATCTGGAACATGAGGAAAGTCATGTTGTCGCCGTATACGTCGGCGGGAGCGCCCAAGAAGGTGGTGGCGCTTACAGAGGTAGCGATAAGGCTTATACCTACGGCAATCCAAGGCATGGACCCGCCACCGAACATGTATTCCTTGAGATTCTTGTTGCCCCGGGAAACCCAGAGGCCGATAAACAGGGAAACTAAAAGGTAAGCGGCGAGAACCGCCCAATCCAAAACAGTGAACAAAATCGCCCCCTAGTCAAGCGGCTCTAGGCCGTTTCTGTGTATTGGATAACCTGGTTACGGCCGCCTTCCTTGGCCTTGTACAGGGCCTGGTCCGCAAAGTTCACAGCCTTCATCATGTTGTCCTTGAATTCCGGAGTCACGAGGAACGCACCGATACTGATGCTTACCCGGAGAGGCGTGGCCTGGTGCACTTCGAATTCCAAATCCAGCACGGCCTTGCGGATGCGCTCCGCCGTTTCCATCATGCCTTCGGGCGTGGTATCTACAAGGCCCACCACAAGTTCTTCACCACCGTAGCGGGCCACCACGTCGATATCCTTGCGGACCTCCCTGAGCAGGGTCTTTGCAATCCCAATGATCACCATGTCGCCTACGCCGTGACCATAGGTATCGTTCACGCTCTTGAAATGGTCGATGTCCATCATCAGCACGCCGATATTGTACTGGCGTCTGTCGGCACGAATCTTTTCGGTGCGCAAGGCGTCGGGCAGGGTCCGCTTGTTCAAAAGGCCTGTCATGCCGTCGCGAGTAGCCTCGTCTTTCTTGGTCTCGTACTGGCTTGCCCTGGCGTAGGCAAAACCCGCCACTCCGGCAAAGGCCTTCAAAAGCTGCATTTCGTGTTCGGTGTAACGGCCGGAGGTTCTGCTCTCGAGGCAGATCGCCAGTTCCGCCTGACCCGCATTGTTGTCCGTAGAAATGGGCATCACGAACAGCTGGCGGAAATCCAAGTTCTTGTTTTCGCGGTTGTCTATACGGGGAATGTACTGGCTGGAGCTAGAACTGAAGAATCGCTCCACGGGGCGGTTCTGGAAAATCGCAAGAATCGCTAGGCCCTTGTCCGAAAGGGTGAACTTTTTATTCTGGAACTGCTCGCTATCAATACCGTCAACGCAAACCACATGGCCTTCACGTTCCTTGTGGGTATCCACCTGGTCCTGCTTATCCAGGGCCAAAAGCATCATGCGGTCGTATGGAATATTCTGCTTGACGTAGTCGAAAATCTGATTGTAAATGTCCTTGACGGACATGGTCTGGAAAAACTTGTGCTGGTAGCTGTACAGAATGCTGAACTGGTGCTGGCCGATAAAGTTTTTTGCCGAAACAAAGGACTTATAGTAGAGAGCAAATAGGGTGCTTGCGATGTGGGTAAGGGCCTGGACCGTCGATTGGTTGAAGGCGTTGGGGTACAGCGAATCTATCACCAGGGCACCAATGCGATTCTTGCCCTGGTCCAAAATCGGTACCGCAGCAAGGGACTTGATCATGGGATTGTCGATATAGTACAGCAGCGCCTTTCCGCCAGAAAGGTCGCCTTCCAGCAGGCGTTCCACGTCTATGTTGAAAAGCTGGCCGATAAGTCCAGAAGTTTCGGTCACTTTTACATCGGAAGCTATCTGGACGCTGGGGTCTGCACTATAGACCCGGATCCCCCATTCCTTGTTGCTGTTCAATGAAGAGAAAATGACCAAAGAGTGGACATTGGGAATGACCCTTTTTAGCCCGTGGAGCAAATCCGTCATGGACTTGTTCACGTCGGCATTTGCACGGGCCCAGACCTGGTTCACCTTCAGGGTAGAATTGGGTTCGTTGAATTCAGAAGATTCGTCCTTGATGGAGTTCCGGAGTTCCGGAGTCACCGCAGGGGCAAGGCCCGTGGCCCTCATGGCACGGGTCACCACCGGAAGGCTCGCCGTCTTGCTGCCAGGAATACGGGGCAGGTTAATATAACCGAGAGCTACAGCAATACCTGCCACAGGGATAAAGAACAGGAACATCCCTCCCTGGAATGCGGTGCCTAAAAAAAGCCCCGCCACAAAAAACAACACACATGCCACCAACATTCAAAAACCTCTACAGCCTAAACGAGCGGTACAACATGGTAGAAGCCAAAGCCCCGAACACCAGGTGGCTTATCCAGGCACCCATGAAGGGGGAAAGGGCTCCGTTCTCGCCCATTTTCAGTCCAATCCGTTCCAAGATATAATAGCTAAAAACAAGCAGCAGGCCAATGCCGAATTTCTGGGAAAGCCCTCCGGAGCGGGTATAACGGTGACAGAGGGCAGCACCGATCAAAAGCACAATCAAGTTCATCCAGTGAGCAGACCGCTTAAAGTACAGGGCTGTCTCCATGGCACGGGTGTCTTCGCCGGAGCGTTTTAACACCTCGATACGCTTGAGGACCATCTTGGAATCCATCTCATCGGGAACCTGCCGCTCGTTGATCAGGTCTTCGGGGCGGGTGCTGACCTTGTTCACCAGTTTTTCCTTGGTAAAGGGTAGCACCGTCACGGAGCCATCCTTATTGAAAATTCTCTGATGGCCCCGTTCAAAAAGCCAGTAGCCTATGCCTTCTTCTTCGGCCCAGGTCACGGTCTTGGCGTCAAAACGCTCCACCAGGTGCCCCTGGTCCCGCAAAAGCAGCACCACGTCGCGGCCCAGTTTCTTGTCGCCGGAATAATGCCTAAAGAACCAGCTGGCCCTTTCACTGTCGATAAAGGTAAAGTTGTTCTTTTCCTTGATTCGCGGGTTCTTCTTTTTCTGGGCGTTGGTCTCCATGATTTCCAGGCGCTTGTGATTCGCGTCGGGTAGCCAAAGTTCGCTCATCTCGTAGGCCCCCAGAGAGACCAATATGCCAAAAACAAATATGGGCATCAGCGTGCGGAAGGGGTTTTGGCCCGAACTCTGCATGGCGCTCATTTCCAGGTGGCGGGTCATGTTGCCCACAGAGGCAAGCACCGCAATAAAAAGGGCTACCGGCGTAATCAGGTAAAGAATATAGGGCAGGTAGCTGATGTAGTAATCGTACACCGACTGCACATCGCGGGCAAGCCAGGTCTTGATGTTGCCCACAAAATCAATCACCACGAACATAAAGATGGCGCCCACCACTACGATGAGGAACATCTTCAAGAAATTGCGTATGAGATAGCGGGAAAACTTCATCCGAACCTCTTCGTGAACTTCTTGAAGAACCCGCCCACGGCACGAACCGCCCTGAAAAACTTGGAATCTCCGGAGAAGCGGTCACGGACCATGGCCACCGTGATGAACACGCCAAAGGAGCCGATGATGATGTTGGAGGCCCACATGGCAAGCTCCGGCGAAATAATCAGGCGGTCCGCCAGGTTCTCGCCTCCAATCAGGCAAATCCAGTAAATGACAAAGAAGGCGAGGCTATAGAGGATGCCCGTGCCGATACCGCCCTTGCGGGCCATGATCCCGAGAGGGGCACCGATAAGCACAAAGATGAAACAGGCAAAGGAGGTGCTGAACTTCTTGTGGATTTCAACCAGATACTGGGCCTGGCGCTTTTCTTCCACTTCCATACGGCCTCGAAGGCGTTCCGTGGTACGCAGCACGCCCTGCTCCTGAGCTCGAACCCTCGGGAACATCCTGGAGCGGCGCAGGACATCGTCTTCAATGGCCTTGCGTGAACTGTCGGGAACAATACTGTCGCTTTCAACCAGACGGCATGTAGCCATAAGCGAGGATAGCCTTGTCTCCTTGGCGTAGTCCGCCAAAGAATCGTAATTGTGCTTGGCCTCTTCCACAACGTCCATCATCATTTCTACAGGCATTTCGCGGTCGCTTCGGTAACTGCGGCTCCGGCGTTCTAGACGGTCATCTACGTTTTCCATGGCCAGGTCCTGAGAATAGAACCTGATGCGGAAATAGTTTTCGGGATTATCCGGATCCACCATGTGGGTTTCGCCGCTCCGGAGCTTGAACATAAGGGTTGCGCCGTTGTCCACATAATCAAGAGTGGCACTGTCGGCGTAAACTATACGTGGGGCTCCGCGACGTTCCATTTCGTACACCTGAATCCCGTACAGCGTTCCCGACACCTGGTCGATGCGGCTCACCCACAGCTGTACATCGGGAAACTGGGTTATCAGGCGGCCTTCGTCGATAAACACGTGGGGTTTCTTTCTAGAAACGGCATTCATCAGTTCTACGGAACGGTGGTTCGCCTCGGGCAAAACCCAATTGTTGAACAGCACCATGAGTACCGCTATGAGCATAGCCACAAGCATCACCGGGCGCATCAACGACAAAGGGGACATTCCCGCCGCCTTTACCGCCGTAATCTCCTGGTCTCCGGAAAGCCTGCCAAAAGACATAAGGCAGGCCACCAGCACCGCCATGGGAATAGACAGCGAAAGCATCCAGGCCAGGTTCAGCACGAAAATTTCCAGAACCGTAGAAGCCGGGAGCCCCTTGGAAAGCACATTGTCCAGAATCTTTACCAGAAAGTCCACCACGAACAAAAACGTGATGCCGAAAAGAGCCGCCAAAAAGGGGCCTATCTGCTCTTTCAAGACATAACGGACTAAAATCATTTTTCCGGTGAATTTCTTTTTTCTAATTTGATAGCTGAAAGTTAGAATTAACCAAAGAAAAAAAATGAACCTTTTTCAAAAGTCAGCCCCAATACTCTGCCTTTTTGCCATGGCCATCGGGCTTGGCGCGTGTTCCTCGGACCGCGGGAAAGTAAGCCATGCGGAATTCTGCAAGAACAAGTACGTAGCGGCCGAAGAACTATTCAAGAAACAAAAATACGGCAGGGCCCAAGACAAGCTAGAAGAAATCCTCAGCCTCTGTGCGGGCACGGGCTACATGGAACAGAGCCAGTTCCTGCTGGCCGAAAGCTATTTCAACCTGGAAGAATGGATTGAAGCCCGTGGCGAGTACGGTTCCTTTGTCTTGAATTTCCCGGGCTCACCCTTTATCGAGACCGCAGAGTTCCGCAAGGCCATTTCCTCTTTCAACATAGAGTTCAAGGTGGCCCGAGACGAATCTAACACTACCACTGCCATGAGGGACTTTGAGCGCTACCTGTCCAACTACCCTGACTCCCCCCTTAGGGATTCTGTCAACTACTATTACGGGCTACTGGTGGAACGTATGGCCGAAAAGGAATTCCAGACCGCTCGGCTCTATTACCGCATGGACAAGTACCAGGCCGCCGTCATCTACCTCAAGGAATTCTTGGACACCTACAAGGTGAGCAAGCGCCGCAAGGACGCCTTCAAGATTATCGTGGATTCTTACATAGAGCTGGACCAGTTTGAACCCGCTCGCGATTACCTCACCATGATGCGGGGCGAATTCGCGGGTGACGACGACATGGAAAAGATCTTCAAGAAAAACGAAAAGAATATTGCTAGCGCCGAAAAAGATTTCGAAAAGCGCATGAAAAAAGATTCCAAGAAAAAGAAAGAAGACAAAGAAGACAAGGAAATGACAAACTAGCCTTATGGTTTCCCTTGCAAAAAAGATTCTGTGTCTTGCATTCGTGCTTACGGTGGCATCCCTTGCGGAAACCGAAAACAGCACGGACATCCACGACAATTCCAGAATCGCCCTGTTTTTGCAACCGGGAATTTCCTTTCTCAGCTTTGACCAGCGGGAATACTTTCAAGACGCCATCGACACCATCCATCACGAATTCTTGACACAGGCGCTAGACAAGCGGGACAGCGCCAACGTGGCCAAGCAGGACTTTCAGAAGGTGAACTTCTGCTTCCCGGTTTATGCAGGGCTACAGTTCCAGCTGCGGCAAGACCATTTCGTAAGCGTTGGCGCAGGCTACATTCACGACAACGAATCTGTCGTGCTTGTAGATCAAAACAACCGCTCCCACAACTACAGCTACACCATCCAGGGGTTCCCGCTTTTTCTAGAATACCGGTTCGCCATCCCCGTGAACCTGATGTCTCTCAGTAACGAAAGCCTTTTCAGTATCGCCCTGCGTTGGTACTGGACGCTCCCCCACACCGAAATCTATACCAGCTGGGGCAAGCTTGCCGCAGAGACCCCTTACTACGGCTCCGGATTCGGGCTCAGCATCGGCTACCTGCTGTTCAACTGGAAAAGCCTCTACGTTTATGGTGACCTGGGTTACAGCTACATTTCGGTCAAGTCCAAAAAACAGTATGCCGACATCGTGCCCGACGGCCCCGAAGAAAAGGCCAAATGGAACATCGGCGGAATCCAACTGCAAATCCGTGTGAGCTTTGGTGCCTGGAACAGGCCCGTGGTTATAGAAGACAGCACCGCCACGGCGGACACCACCGTTGTTGCAGGGGATAGCAGCAAAACTGTGGGTAAGGACGGCGCGACAGCCGATTCGGCAGGTGTAAAAAGCGCCACCGCCGCGAAGGACAGCTCGATTGCAAGCAAGGACGGTTCGGCTGCAGGCAAGGAAAGCGCGAACATCGGGGCAAAGGAAAGCGCCGTACCTTCAAGCGCCGAAAAGCAGCCGCCGGCTCCGGAGGCAAAACAGCCTGCAAGCGAGCCTGCAAAAGTGAACGAACAGGCAGCTCCACCCGCAAGCAAAAAAAGTGAACAACCTGCACGCCCAAGCGCCGAAGCTCGGCCGGAGTAGGCCATGAGCATACTGCCCGGCGAAAAGCTCCGCTACGCGGAAACACACTTCAAGTTCAGGTTGCCCTGGTCCCTGCTGTACAGGCCCTGGCCCGAAATTTTCACGGACGCACCGTTCCAGTTTGTGCCGGACAAAACGCCCCTGCTATGGATTGTGGTGCGGGACGCCCACCGGTTTCCAGTCGCCATCAAGAGCCTAGAAATTTCGATCCGGCGCCTAGGCGAAAACAGCCCCGACGAAACCCGGCGTTTTGACAACCTGGACCTGAAAGCGGACCAGCCTTTCCACTTTTTCCCCGTAGGAATCGGTGCGCTGGAACCCGGCCTCTACGAGATTTTCCCGAAGGTCGTTGCGTGTCGCAACGGCAAGGAACGAACCTTCCAGCGCTGGAACTTTCCGGGCCTGAAACCCTCGCCGCTGAAAATCCAGGTACTCCGGCACGAGCTTCCCAAACCCGAAGGATATGCCGTCGGCGAAATGCACTGCCACACCTACTACTCGGCAGACCACGTGGAATACGGCGCAAGTCCCGCCGTGATGCAGCAGGCGGCAGAGGCCGTAGGACTCGACTTCGTGAACTTCACGGACCACGCCTACGATTTCGCCTTTGCCGTCGAAGACTACACCAAAGAAGCTCCTTCGGCATCGGCACGTTTCCAAAACCTGAAAGACGAAATCGCTGCACTCCCCGCAAAGCCGCTCCTCATCGCCGGCGAAGAAATCTCCGCAGGCAACAGCAAGGGCGAAAACGTGCACATGACCGCCCTCGGGCCCGCCTCCTACCTGCCGGGCCTCGGCGACTGCGGCCGCTACTGGCTTTCCAACAGGCCCACGCTCCCCATCGGGCGCATCCTCGAAATGACGGACGCTCCCTGCTTTGCCGCACACCCCCTGCAGCAAATGGGCGCGCTTGAAAAATTCATCTTCCGGCGCGGCTACTGGAAAACCGCGGACCTGCACCTAGACGCAAAGCACCCCGTTCGCGGCATCCAGTTCTGGAACGGAATCCGCGACGAAGGATTTAAACTGGGTCGCGCCTGGTGGATCGACGAACTGGGCAAAGGAAACTTCCTACTCCCCATCGGCGGAAACGACGCCCACGGCGACCTGAACGACTCCACCTTCGTGCGCCTGCCCCTTTTCTCCCTGGGGAACAACCGTCACCACGTCTTCGGACGGGTACGGACTGCGGTTCTTGTAGGGGGAATCCTTCCCAACATTTGTCATCCTGAGCGGAGCGCAGCGGAGTCGAAGGATCCAGGCCCGCAGTTTCTTACCCAAGAAAAACTGAAAGCAGCCTTCGCAGGCGACAACTGCTACATCACCGACGGCCCCGCCCTCTGGTGGGATCGCGAGGTCGACTCCGTAAAATTCCACGCCCAAAGCACCCAGGACCTGGGCGGCGGATTCCGTTACATACGCATCTATGGCCGCCGCATTCTTGCAGGCGGCAAGTGGGCCACCAAAGAAGAAATTTGCCCCGAAAGCCTCGTGGCCGCAAGCCAGAACGAGACCATCACGGTTCACAGCTCAGGCTACGCCTACCTGCGGGCCGAATGCGAAACCGCCACGGGCCGTTTCGCCATGACCTCCGTTGCAAAATGCGTGTCCGACAATAAGTAAAACTTCATCGGCATACACGCCGATATTTTTTACTTGAAATTTTTCTTCGCTGCTTCCAGCGTTTCAATCACCTTGTCGCACCAGGCGTCAAATTCTGGGTCCTCTTTCTGGAATTCCGGATGGGCCAGCACATTTGCAATAGTGCGGCGGATTCCCTGATCAAAAAGGACCTCGGTACGAAACGTGGGCACGGCCCTCTTGAGTTTGGAATTGTCGAACACCACGGAATTCGCCTTGTCACCGATGAGGCTCCCCAGCAGGTCGTAATCGCTTACGTCCGCAAGGAACTGCGAAGACACATAATACGGCTTGAGTTCAACGCCCAGCGCATCAGCCACCGCCTTGTAAATCTGGTTCCAGGTGAGCGTTTCGTCACTTGTAATCTGGAACGATTCTCCGATGGCATGGACGTTCCCCATCAGGCCCACGAAACCCCTGGCAAAGTCGGTGTTGAACGTCATGGTCCAGAGGCTCGTGCCGTCACCGTGAATGATGACAGGTTTGCCCTCGAGCATGCGCTTTGCCACCTGCCAGCTGCCGTTCTTGCCGTGGACGCCCAGCGGGATGCTGCGCTCGTCGTAGGTGTGGCTCGGGCGCACGATCGTGATGGGGAAACCCACTTCGCGGTACTTACGCATCAGGAATTCCTCCCCCGCAATTTTGTTGCGGGAATATTCCCAGTAGGGGTTCGCAAGAGGCGTTCCTTCGGTAATGCGGTAATCCGAAAGCGGCTTCTGGTAGGCGCTGGCCGAACTGATGTACATGAACTGCTTGGTGCGGCCCTTGAACAGCCGGTAGTCGCGTTCCAACGCACTCGGGTGGAATACGATAAAATCGCAGACCACATCGAACTGCATGCCCTTGAGTTTATCTGCAACGGCAGCTTCGTCGTAGATGTCGGCATTGATGATTTCGACACCTTCGGGAATGTCTTCTGCGGGGCGGTTTCCGCGATTGAGCAGGTAAAGTTTCCAGCCCTGGGCCACCGCGAGCCGCGTGATGGCCATGCTGATGGTTCCTGTTCCGCCGATAAAGAGAGCGATCATAAAGAAGTGGTTAGTGGTTGGTGATTAGTGGTTAGGGCCGAAGGTCCGTGATTAGGATTCTGAAACTCGTCATGTTCGCGAAGGCGAACATCTGCTAGACAACTGTGAGCGGATCCTCACATTCGTGAGGATGACGAAAAAGGTTTTATTTTCATTTCTCACAACTGGCTCCTCATAACCCATCACACACTTCACACTACACATTTTTATAGCGTTGCGTGAGCCGCGATCTTGTAGATTTCGGTCACGTCCTTCGCCTTGAGCGGAACAAAGCCCCAGCCGTCACCCGGATTGAGTTTTTCCACCATCTTCGGGATGTCTTCTTCTTTAGCACCGAGTTCAGCGAAGTTGATGGGCATGCCGATGGAATGCAAGAACCGGCGGAAAGCCTTGATGCCTTCGAGGGCGGTGGCCTTCGGGTTTTCAAAATTCATCTCGCAGCCGAACACGCGGGTCGCCATCTGGGCAAAGCGCATCACGTTGTGGTCTACCACGTATTCCATCCAGGAGGGCATGATGACCGCAAGGCCCGCGCCATGGGCGCAGTCGTAAAGCGCCGAAAGTTCGTGCTCGATGGCGTGGCTGTTCCAGTCCTGACTGCGCCCGCAGCCCACAACACCGTTGTGGGCTACCGTCCCCGCCCACATGATGTTCGCACGCACCTGGTAGTTGGCGGGGTCGGCAATGGCGCGCGGGCCCTCCTTCACCATCGTGAGGAGCACCGCTTCGCACAGGCGGTCGGTGATTTCCACTTCCAGCGTGTTCGTGAAGTAGCGTTCAAAAACGTGGGCCATGATGTCGGTAATGCCGCAGGCCGTCTGGTAGGCAGGCAACGTGCAAAGGAGCGCCGGATTCTGCACCGCAAACTTCGGACGAATGTGCTCGCTGCTGGCACCCCGCTTGAGCATGCCGTCTTCCTTGGTCACCACGGAGTCGCCGCTACCCTCGGAACCGGCGGCCGCAATGGTCTGCACCACGCCTATGGGGAGCGCACATGCCGCCGAGGCCTTGCCCTCGTAAAAATCCCAGAAATCGCCCTCGTAAGGAACGCCCATGGCAATGGCCTTGGAACTGTCGATGGTAGAGCCGCCGCCCACCGCAAGGATAAAGTCGATGCCGTTCTGGCGGACAATCTCGATGCCCTTGTACACGAGCGAATCGTGCGGGTTCGGCTTCACGCCGCCAAGTTCCACATGGGGGATTCCTGCAGCGTCGAGGCTCGCCTTCACCCGGTCGATGAGGCCTGAACGCACGGCAGAACCGCCACCGTAGTGGATAAGCACCTTGGTGCCACCGTATTTTTTGACAAGCGCACCGCATTCATTTTCGCGGTCCATACCGAATACAAATTCTGTGGGGCTGTAAAAATTGAAATTTTCCATGTTTTCCTCTTTGTTTTTAATAATAATACAATGATTCTATGCCCAAAGTTGCCGTTTTTGGCCAAAATTCGTGTACAAAAAGAACCAAAAGCGACCCCTAACGGGGCCGCCTTGAATTTTTCGCACTAAATGCCTAGGGTCTATTTCCCTAGAATCTGTTCCTTGGAATACCCAAAGTAGGAAACGGCTTTTTCAAGAGAAATCGCGCCATCGGCCACCATCTTCCTGGCGGTTTCAAGCTTTTCCGCCTCGGCCTTTTGACGTTCTTCCGCTAGTTCTCTGCGGAACTCGTCTCCGGCACTCACAAAGCCGTACTTTTGTCCAATACTTACAAATGCCATATCCAGTTCCTTTAGAGCGTCTCTGCCTATATACTCCTTCAAATATACACTTATTTTTTCCAATATGCAAGTAGCTTCTTTGTGTGGCATCTTGCGCAGCGATTCCTTGAATCGGGGCAACAATTCAAGCAATTTGTCCTTGTCATATGCATACTTCATTGCCACGATACCCATTGCCGTTGCGGTATCTTCGCAAGCAAAACAGTCGCTGTCCGGAATATCCGCCATATTCACGAAGGCACAACGGAACGGAAGCACGACCCTCCGAAAGAATTCAGGGTAGCCATCTTCAAGGTGGCTTATGGGATTCCAGTTCGCCTTTCCGTTATAGAAAATAATCGCCATAGTAGGCAACCCGTCAAAAATGCGATTCCTGTCATAACGTTTCATCAAGGTCCGCACATAGCGGGCAACCTGATTAAGCGTATCAGGATCCTGTCCCGACTTGTGTTCCACCAGGATGCCCACAAGAACAGGTGCTCCTGTCGAGACATTCACGCGAAACGCAAGGTCCGCCTCGCCGGTGTCATCCACTTCGGAATAGGAATCGGGTATCCGGACCAGGGTGTCCAAGTTTACCGCATCAATAAATTCGCTGACATCGCGGTTTACCTTGGCTGAAAGTTCCAAGAGTAGCCTAAGACGGTCAACGTCGGCAAAAAGCCAGCGAAAAAAGGAATCGTGTTTACGTTTATTCGTATTTTTATCGTCCATAAATTCTCCATGACCATACGCGTTGAACGACCGCGCCGGCCGCTAAGGGTTGATCCCCAGTCTATACCGGGAATAAAAATTGTAGGTGATATGGAAAGGCGACCTGGTTCAGGTCGGCAAAGTCAAGGCAGCTTGCCTAGACCGAATGTAGCCAATATACAAAAGACCCTCGCTCAAAAGCCAGTCAAAAATCCTCATTTTTTGCCGTTTTTGGTCAAAATTCGTGTACAAAAAGAACCAAACCTTGACAAAATCCCCATAATTTTCTCTATTTTGGCACCGAATTTTTATGTTTAACCCTTAACGGAGAATCAATATGCCTTGCGGAAAGAAAAGAAAGCGCAGGAAGATTGCGACTCACAAGCGCAAAAAGCGCCGTCGTCGTGACCGTCACAAAAAGAAACTTCGCTAATCCGTTAGCATTTTTGTGATTTCCTAAAACGGGGTGCCAACACACTCCGTTTTTTCGTGTAACCCGACACCGCCACGGAGCCGAAAAAACCGAATGCAGATCCAGGGATCCATCAAGAACGTCACCTACCAGAACCCGGCCAACGGCTTTACCGTGCTGAAGGTGGTGATTTCTGATACGGGCAAGGTGGCGGTAGTCACCGGGAATTTTCCTGCACTCACTCCCGGCGAGAACCTGCGGTTTGAGGGCGAATGGGGCCGCCACCCCAAGTTCGGCGAGCAGTTCAAGGCCTCGGGTTTCGAAATCCTGAAAACAGGCGACGGCAACCTGCGGGACTACCTGGCCAGCGGGCTGTTCCGGGGCATCGGGCCCAAGACCGCCGAACGCCTGGTGGAGGCTTTTGGAGACGCCCTGCCAGAGGTGCTAGACTGCCACCCCGAAAGGCTCTCCGAGGTAAAAATCAAGGGTATCACTCCCAAGAAGATGGCGGAGTTCCTGGCCAGCTGGCAAGAGGCCCGCCTGAGCCGCGAAACCATGCTGTTCCTGTACAGCCACGGCATCGTGGGCAGTACCGCCAAGCGGCTGTGGAGCACCTACGGCGAAGACACCATCCCAAAGATCAAGGAGAACCCCTACCTGCTCTGCGAAGAGGTGTGGGGTATCGGGTTTGCAAGCGCCGACGAAATTGCCATGAAGCTGGGCCTACCGAAGGACAGTCCCATGCGGTTCCAGGCGGCGCTGCTCTACTCCCTGCAGGAATCGTCCTTCAACGAAGGTCACGTGTACCTGCCCAAGGACGCCCTGCTGGACCGCACCCTCAAGAACCTGCGGATAGACAACTTTGACGACGACGCGGTTCAAATTCTGATGGAGCAGTTCGAAGGCCTGTGCAAGAACGGGCGCATTACCCGCGTAGGCGACGACTGCTTTTACCCGTCTATGTTCCGGGCCGAAGATTCCGTGGCACGGAATATCGCGCTTCGGCTACAGCGGAACACGCTCCCCACCGAAGGTTTCGAGCAGTACCTGGTGAGCTGGGAGCGGGAACACAAGTTCAGTTTCGACCCGGTGCAAAGGCAGGCCATCCAGATGGCGCTGTCCCACAAGTTCTCCATCGTCACAGGCGGCCCCGGCACGGGAAAGACCACGATACTCAAGGGCATATTGCATCTTGCCAACCAGATGGGCGAATCCGTGCTGCTGGCTGCCCCAACGGGCCGTGCCGCCAAGCGCATGGAAAGCCTCTGCGGAGCGCCCGCGAAGACGCTGCACCGCCTTCTGGAAATGGACCCCGTGTCCAAGAAGTTCAACAGGAACGTAGGCAACCAGCTGCACTGCGACCTGTTGATTGTAGATGAATTCAGCATGGTGGACACCTGGCTTGCATCGTCATTGCTAGAAGCCGTGAGCCTTCGGGCACGAATCCTCTTGGTAGGAGACGCCGACCAGCTGCCAAGCGTAGGACCGGGCAACGTGCTGAACGACCTGCTGCAATGTCCGAAAATCCCGAGCGTGCGTCTGCAGCACATATTCCGGCAGGCCAGCGGCAACGACATCGCCGACAAGGCGGCCAAAATCAACCAGGGCATCATGCCTGCGCCTATCGACGGGCCCAACTTCCACTTTATGCCCTACGAGACTCCCGAGGAGGCCCTAGGCATATTGCAGCAACTGGTCACCACAGGCGTGCGCTCCAAGCTGGACATCGACCTGAAAAGCGACCTGCAGATTCTAGCCCCCATGCGCAAGGGCCCGCTGGGCGTGTTCGAGCTGAACCAGTTCCTGCAAAGGCTCATGAACGGCAGCGCCCAGAAATTCAAGATAGGCGGCACCGAATGGGGCGCTGGCGACCGGGTGATGCAGACCACCAACAACTACGACAAGAACGTGTTCAACGGTGACGTGGGAATTATCTTCAACGTCAAGAAGGACAAGTCCGCCATGACGGTCTTCTTTGACGACAAGACGGTGGACTACGAAGGCGATGAAATAGAAGACCTGCAGCTGGCCTACGCCTGCACCATCCACAAGAGCCAAGGCAGCGAATACCCCGCCGTCATCGTGATTCTAGACTCCAGCCACTACGTGATGCTCCAGCGGAACCTGCTTTATACGGCCATCACCCGCGCGAAAGGACACGTGTGGGTACTTTCCGCACCCGGAGCGTTCCACCAGGCCGTCCGCAACAACCGCAGCACCAGACGGTACACGAGGTTAAAAGAGAGATTGGGGTAAAAAAGGCCCTAAACTCTTTAGACTTCACTCGATTTTTCTTCTATTGCTATATTTTTTTTCATGAAACTCAAGCCCATCAAGCAGATAAACTGGATGGAGATGTCCGGCCTTTTGGTCGGTATCTTCTTTACGGTTGCCGTGATGGTATTCGGGCTTGTGCTCTATACGAAGCTTTTTACCAGCGGAATGATTGGTGTGGAGGAGTATAAGCTCCACAGTACCTTCGACAAGGCTTTGGGACTTAGGCCCGGCACCCGCGTGCAGATTAGCGGTGTAGATGTGGGTCAGATTTCGGACATGAAGATCGAGGGCGATGGCGTCTATATGGAATTCACCCTCCGCAAGCAATTCCAAAACTGGATTACCGACAGCGCCCAGGTGTACGCCATCCGCGACCAGAACGTGATTTCGGCCCGTGTGGTCAACATCGATGTCAAGCGCGGAAAGGGGCGTGTACTAGAAAACGGGGACTTTTTGCCGCCGGGCAAGGCACAGGATATCGAGACGGTGCTGGAGACGGCCAACGAACTGCTAGGCCGCGTGAACCAGCTTATCGATGCCGCCGATACCCTGGTGTCCATGGCCATGGATACGGGAACTACCATCGGCGCCCTGTTCGGCTCCCGCACCCTCTACGACAACCTGAACAGGCAGCTCTACCGCCTGGACGACATTACCCTCAGCGGCACAAGGGCAATACACAAGGTTTCGGACCTGATGGATACGCTGCAGCTATCTGTTCCGCCCCTCGTGAACCGGATGGACAACGTGATGAACAATGTCTCCGGAATGATGAACGACGTCTCAGGCATGATGAAAGAGCTGAAGCCCCTGCCCGGAAAGGTGGACGGGCTCATGGGCAAGCTTGAAGGAACGGTGGGTCGCGCGGACGACATGATTACCGAACTCGGAAAGATTACCGTCGGACTTTCGGATTTCATGGAATCTACGGAACAGACCCTGGAAAACGCGGACGAGCTAATGGAAGGCATTTCCAACATGTGGATTATCAACCGGAACATGCCTAACCGCGACAGCATTCCCTACATGGTGGAGACCTTATGGTAAATAGAATCTTCGCCCTGGCCCTGGTCCTTGTTTTTTCGGGAATGAGTTTCGCTTCCGAGTCTTCGACGCTGGCCTTTCGCGCCCAGAAGTCCATTGCCAACGGCAAATTCGCCAAAGGTTACGGCCAGCTGGAACGAGCTCTCCTTGCAAGCCGCAAGGAAGCCGATTTAGCCTCCGAAGGACGGGTCTTGCTGTCTATGGCGAGAGTCCGCATCATGAGTCTGGACCTGGACTTTGCGGATTCCCTACTGAAGGTGGTGCGTCCCGAAGCTCTAGACGATAATTCCGCATTGATGCTCAACCAGTCGAAAGTTGCCCTGGCCAACGCCCGGGAAAAATACGGCGACGCCGAAAAAATTTGTCGCTCCATTGACGACGGCAGCATCAAGAAACGAGACGAAGCCCTGAAGGCCGCCTACTATTCGGAATGCGCCATCGCCTACGCCGGAGCGGGCCACGAGGACGAAGCCAACGCCGCCCTCAAGATGACCGGCAAGAACAGCGACACGGACGGCGGCTTTTACGCCTACACTGCGGCAAAGGTCAAGAGGCTCCTGGGAGACTCCGAAGCCGAAAAACTATACAAGACGGCCGAAGAAAAATCCATCAAGAACAACTACACCTACATGACCGCCAATATCCTCTGGGAGCGTTCTTTGATCAAGGGTGTTCCGCAGAAAGAAAAAGACGACCTGCGGCTCCGCTGCAAGAACGCTTTTGAATTGATGGGACTCCCCAACAACGCCAAGCGCTGCGGGAAATAGGTATTAGGAAAGTCAGGCCGTAAGGCCGTGGTTAGTGGTTAGGACCGATGGTCTCAAGATGCTGCTAGTTGTTGGTCGTATCGGTTGCGGCGGCAGCGACAGTATCTGCTGCAACGGCATTAATTACCGTAGAATCAGTTTTCGTCGAATCCACCGCCGTAGAATCGGCAGGTTTCACCTCTTCGGGCTTTTTCAGCTGAAGCAGGTGGTTGTATGCCTGCGCTGGCGAAATCTTGCCGTCCGCAAACAAGTCGATAGTCTTTGACACGTCTTCATAAATCGCTGAATACTCATCTTTTTTCAAACCACGATAACCAAGAACACGGAATGCCTTATTGTGGAAGCTCTGCCGGAAATTTTTGAAGCTAGGTTGCATCACGTCATTTAGCACCGCTTCAAGGGCAATTTCTGTTTGCATTGTATCAAGCTCAAAGCTCCTGTACAATGTGCGAATGTGGTTAGGAATTTTTGGATCAGGATAATCGAAATAAGGCCGCATCACGTTAGCCGCTTCCGTTTTGTTGGGGTATGGACCATTATACAAGCGCAAAGCATAGGCAATGGCGATATTCCACCGCTCTGGGTAAACCCTCAACGCACGGCGCATTACTATAAAGTCGGATGTGTCCTTCGCATCTGTTGGAGTCACGCCACTCACAAAATAATATGGCGTGTAAAACAAACTGTCCAATTCCGTACAGAGATTCGCTACATGACTCAGGTAGGCATATTCCTTGCCGCTTAAGTAGCTTTCGCCAAGTTCCGTAAGTCCCTTAATCCAAAAAAGGCCTGCAACAGACGCGTCGTTACCCGCGGCGATATACTTGACATAATCGGCTTTCGGCAAGAAAGACTCGTCGAAATTAGTGTTGGGGAGCGGCTTCGCAAAATGGAAGGCCGCCGCAATGACCGCTATGGCTAATATGATGATGGCAAGGAAACGCATAGTTATTAACAAGTGTGTAGTGTGGAATGATCAATTACACATCACACATTTCACATTACACATCCTATAAGTTACAGGCCTCTGCGAGTTTTTCGAGGGCGTCGATGCAGTCGCTTGCGAAGTTCGCCGGGTTGCCGCTGCGCTGGTAGGCGAAGTTCAGACCGCTACTGCTGTTGAGCACGTGGAACTTGCGCTTGCCGCCGCCGTTGGCAATGGCGGTAAGTACCGTCTTGGCGTCGCCGCCCTGACCGCCGGGCACGCCAGGAATGGACACGCCCGGAATCAAGAAGGGAATCTCGTGCTTGTGGGCTACGGTGTAGGCCGTAATCTTTTCAAGCTCTTCGGGATGGGTAGCTCCGACGACTGCGCCCAGGTATCCGAAGTTTCCGTCCCATTCCATAATCTTGTCGGCTACGGAATAAAACGCTTCGGCCTTGTCCCGAGGGTCGTCGCTACGGACCACAGGCAGGTCCTGAAAATCGTGGGCGCCCTTGTTGCTCGTGCGGAGCAGCACGTAGGCGCCATGCTCGTCGGCGTTCGTTTCGGAACTGCGGATAAACGGCCCTACGGAATCGGCGCCCATCCAGGGAGAAACCGTGACGGCGTCCGCCTTGTAAACATCGTAGGCGGCGGTGGCGTAGGCGGCGCTGGACTTGCCGATGTCGCCGCGCTTGGCGTCGAGAATTACCGGAATACCGGCACTGCGGTAATCGGCAATCAGCTGCTGCAGTACCAGCATGGCCTGCACGCTCACGCATTCGTAGTAGGCACTGTTGGGCTTGACTACAGCCGGCTGCACACCCCGTTTCAGGGCGCATTCCAAAATTTCGGAATAGAAACGCTTGATCTTGTCTTCGGCAGAGCCATCAGGGCAGCAGGGGTCAATCAGCTTGAGCACAGGATCCATGCCCAGGCAAATCGGGTTTCCGCACTTGGCAATGCGTTCTTCTAAACGGGCCTGAAAGTTCATTACTTCAGCTCCTCTTGAATCTGGGCGGCCTCGTAGCTGAGAATGCCGTGAGCTACCGCCACGTTCAGGGATTCCAGTTCGCTGCTCATGGGAATCTTTACCGTCTCGTCGGCCAATTCGATAAAGTAGGGGTTGGTGCCCGCACCTTCGTTACCCACCAAGAAAGCCATCTTGCGGAGCTTGCGTTCCGGAATCTGGCGCAAGGACTGCTTGGCATGCAGGTCGGTCGCAATAATCGTGTATCCCTTGCTGCGCAAGAAATTAATCTGGTCAATCAAGTCCACGTCGAATTCGAAAGGAACACGGAGGAAAGTTCCCGACGAACCACGGACCACCTTCGGGTTGAAGGGGCTCACGGTACCGCGGCCAAGAATCATGCCGTCAGAACCGAAGCCGAGGCTCGTGCGGAACAGCGTTCCCAAGTTGCCCGGGTCCTGCACCGCATCCACAAGAGTCAGCACGCTGCGGCTAGATTCGTAGTTGGGCTTGGTATTTGCAATACGGCAGTGGGCGATAATGCCCTGGGGAGTTACCGTAGAGCTAATCTGCTTCATCTGGTCGGCAGGCATGTCATGGAGGGTGATCCCTGCCTCGTTGATGAGGTCCAGCAGAGTTTGGTCCTCGAAACCTTCGACGGCGTAAACGGCAATGACCAGCTCGCGATGGTTTTTTACCAGCTCGGTCACCACATGGACTCCTTCGCCCAAGAAACGGCCTTCGCGTTCGCGGCCCTTTTCTGTGGTGAGGGCCAGGAGCTTCTTGAACCAGGGCGGATTGCCGGCGGTTTCTTCTACGGTTTCCGCCTGGGCTACGCGGGCTTCCAGAACGGATTCGTCCAGGTTTTCGTCCTGGAAGGCGTCGGACTTTTGTTCCGGACGCTGGCGGTAAATGGGCCTGCTGGACTTTTCAAAACCGGCCTTGTCGTACCCGCGGAAAGGGCGGTCTCCATCGCGGCGGCGGTCATGACCAAACCTTTCGGAACGGCCGAAGGGCCTGTCGTCAAAACGGCGGGGACGGCGTTCGCGGTCAAAGGGCTTGCGCTCGCGGTCGAAACGGCGTTCCCCTGTGCGGCCTTCACGGAGGCTTCCGTCTTCGCGAAGTCCACGGGGGCGGTCCCCGCGGGGGCCACGGCCAAATTCCCTATCATCGCCGGTTCTTTCTTCGCGGCGGGGGCGGCGTTCATCACGGCTTTCGCTGACGCCGAACTTGCGGTCCAAAGTTTTCCTTATGGTACGCGGGGTCTTGTTTTCTTCGCTCATAGTTTTTCCATCAGTTGTTCGGCGACAGATTCGCCATCGATTTTCAAGAGTTTGTAAAGGTTCTTGATTTCACCTTGCTCCACGAAATTATCCGGGATTCCGAACCGGAAGAACTTCTTGCCTGAATATCCAAGATCTGCGGCGAGCTCCATCACGGCAGAGCCAAAGCCGCCTACTAAGGTGTTGTCCTCGAGAGTGACAATGGTGTCGTGACTTTCGAACAGGCTGCGATAACATTCGGTGTCCAGGGGCTTCACCAGACGGGCGTCCACGAGAGTGGGGTTATGCCCATGCTCGCGAAGAATCTTCGCCGTCTTCTTCAGTTCATTGGTCATGAACCCGGCGCCCAAAAGCAGAATGTCCTTGCCCTGTTCCAAGACCTTCGGGAGCTTCACATCTACTGTCGCAGGCGGCTCCAAAAGCTTCTCGGCAAGGGCAGTCCCGCGGGGGTAACGGATAGCCACAGGGCCTTCCATATCGATGGAAGCCTTCAGCATATCCCGAAGTTCGTTTTCATCGCTGGGCGCAAGAATGGTCATGCCCGGCACCGTGCGGAGGAACGACAGGTCAAAGGTCCCGTGATGGGTAGGCCCGTCGGCGCCCACGAGGCCTGCGCGGTCCAGCACGAACACCACGTGCAGTTTCTGCAGGGCCACGTCGTGCATAATCTGGTCGTAGGCCCGCTGCATAAAGCTGGAATAGATAGCCACCACCGGCACCACTCCGTCGCAGGCAAGGCCTGCGGCAAAGGTCACCGCATGCTCTTCGGCAATGCCCACATCTATCACCCGGTCGGGCAGTTCCTTGGCCACAATGTCCAGGCCGCAGCCCGTAGGCATGGCGGCCGTAATCCCGATAATGCGGTCATCCTTCTTGGCCAGTTCCAACAGGGTCTTTCCGAACACGCTGGTAAGAGATGGGTTCGGACTGCCCGGCGAAAGGGGGAGCCCGCTTTCGGGGTCGAAAGGTCCTGTGCCGTGGAACTTGGTGGGGTTCTTCTCGGCGGCGTTCAGCCCACGGCCCTTCTCGGTCAGAACATGGACCAGGCAAGGCCCCGGTTGGGACTTGACCCGCTCGAGAATCATGATCAGTTCGTTGATGTCGTGACCGTCGATAGGCCCGAAATAGCGGATACCCAGGTCTTCGAAGAAAGCCCCCGGCTTCACGGCGTTCTTCGCCGCGTTTTCCACCTGCAAGAACAAATCGCGGAACCTGCTCCCTAGCACACCTGGGAGCCTTGTCATGAGGCGGTCCAAATCGGAGCGCATCTTGTTGTAGACCGGGTCGGATATCACGCGGTTCAGGTACTTGCTGAACCCGCCCACATTGGGAGCGATGCTCATCTTGTTGTCGTTCAAGATGATGGTCATGTTCTGCTTCGAAATACCCGCGTTGTTCAGGGCCTCGTAAGCCATACCGCCGGTCATGGAGCCGTCACCGATGACAGCCACCACGTTGTTCTTGCGGTTAAAGTGGTTGCGGGCCACAGCAAAGCCAAGAGCCGCCGAAATGGAGGTGGTGGCATGTCCTGCGCCAAAGCAGTCGTACTCGCTTTCGCAGCGTTTCAAGAATCCAGAGATGCCGCCCTGCTGGCGGAGCGTGTCGAACCGGTCGTAGCGGCCCGTCAAAAGCTTGTGCACATAGGCCTGGTGCCCTACGTCCCAGACAATCTTGTCTTCGGGAGCGTTGAACACGTAATGGAGGGCGATGGTCAGTTCTACCACCCCGAGGCTAGACGCCAAGTGGCCGCCATGCTTGGCCACCTGACCAATGATGGTCTCGCGTACCTGGGACGCCAGGTTATAAAGTTCCTCCACAGAACAATGCTTGATGTCCTCGGGAGACTTTATGTCTTTCAGTTCCATTACTTAACCCGGGTGATAATGAATGCGGCTATGGCCCGAAGGATTTCGGTATCGCAGGAAAGGGAATCCAGAGACTTGATGGACTCTTCGAAGAGTTCCTTGGCCTTTTCCCTGGAGCGGTCAAGCCCCACCACAGAGGGGTAGGTGGCCTTGCCCTTCTCGATGTCGGAACCGGCATCCTTGCCCAGTTCTTCGGTAGTGGAGACAATGTCCAGGATATCGTCCACAATCTGGAACGCAAGGCCGATGGACTTGCCGTACTTGCGGATGACCTGGATATCGGCATCGCTTGCACCGGCAAGCATGGCGCCTACCTGCAAGGCCGCCTCGATAAGGGCCGCCGTCTTGTGGTAATGGATGTAGTCCACCGTTTCCAGGTCCACTTCCTTGCCTTCGCACTCGATGTCGATCATTTCGCCGCCGATAAGGCCGTAGGTGCTGAGCAGGTGGGCAAGGACTTCGATTGCACGGGCGTTTCCTGTCTTGCCCATGAGTTCAAAAGCGAGCACGCAAAGGGCATCTCCTGCCATTACGGCCGTAGCCTCGCCAAACTGCTTGTGGCTGGTGGGCTTTCCCCTGCGGAAGTCGTCGTTGTCGATACAGGGCAGGTCGTCGTGAATGAGGGAGAAGGTGTGGATCATCTCCAGAGCGACCATGGCGAGCTCAACGCCTTCGCCCTTGCCGCCGAACATGTCAAAAGTAGCCCTAACAAGGGCAGGACGCAGGCGCTTACCGCCCGCCAGCATAGAATAGCGCATGGCCTCGTGCAACCGGCAGGGCTGATCCGTCACCGGAGGGAGGTACTTGTCAAATAGGGCTTCCGCCTCTACAGAAATCTTGGACAGATAGTCCTGAGCAATAGCTGCTTCTTTTTCAATAGACTGCATACCCCCAAAGATACTTAAATCAGGGGGGCCCCCTATCCCGTTTTACCCCCATTTTATCCCCTTTTTCCCCGTTTCGTCATAAATAAATGGACCGAGTTGTGCTTTTTTCTTTTTTTGGAGATAGATTTCAAATAGGAGGTTCCCATGACTACGATTCCCAGTTTTTGGTTCCTTGTTCCTGTCGCGGCCCTGTTCGCCCTCGTTATGGCCTACCTGTTCTACAGGGCCATGAAAAAAGCTCCCGATGGCAACCGCAAAATGAAAGCCATCGCCCACTTTGTGCGGGTGGGGGCGTTTGCCTACCTGAGGCGCCAATACAAGACCGTCTCCATCGTCTTTACGGTGCTGTTCGCGGTGTTCGTGGTGCTCGCCATCATGGGCATCCAGAACCCCTTTGTGCCGGTGGCGTTCCTTACCGGCGGTTTCTTCAGCGGCCTGTGCGGTTTTCTGGGCATGAAGACCGCCACCTACGCAAGTTCCAGAACGGCCCAGGGCGCCATGAGCAGCCTGAACCGGGGGCTTGTCATCGCCTTCAGAAGCGGGGCCGTCATGGGCCTTGTGGTGGTGGGCTTTGGCCTGCTGGACATTTCGGCGTGGTTTATCTTGCTGAATTACATCTATGACCACAACGTGTTCGGTTTCGGCGCCGACATTGCAAACAAACTAGCACTAGGAGAATGGAGCGAGTCCTTCCTGCAAAATGACGCCTGGCTCCACGGCAAGATGGTAGAAATCACCACCACC
Source organism: Fibrobacter sp. (assembly GCA_017503015.1). NCBI lineage: Bacteria > Pseudomonadati > Fibrobacterota > Fibrobacteria > Fibrobacterales > Fibrobacteraceae > Fibrobacter > Fibrobacter sp. Next base: position 29,352 of record JAFVTX010000008.1, read on the forward strand.
ATGCTGACCTTCGGCATGGGAGCCTCTTTGCAGGCGCTGTTCGCACGCGTGGGCGGAGGCATCTACACCAAGGCGGCCGACGTAGGCGCCGACCTGGTGGGCAAGGTAGAAGCGGGAATCCCCGAAGACGACCCGAGAAACCCGGCCACCATCGCCGACAACGTGGGCGACAACGTAGGAGACGTAGCCGGCATGGGAGCCGACCTCTACGAATCATACTGCGGGTCCATCTTGGCGACGGCGGCTCTGGGGGCGGCTCTCCCCGGAGGCCTCAACTACGTAATCGCCCCCATGGTGGTGGCGGCCATCGGTATCGTGCTTTCGGTGGTGGGCATTTTCATGGTCCGCACCAAGGAAGATGCCACCACCAAGAACCTTCTCCACTCCCTCCTGACAGGAACGCTGGGCTCATCTATCATGATCCTCATCGCCCTCTTTGTCATGGTGAAACTTGGATTTATCGGCATGGGAATTTTCGGGGCGGTGCTTTCGGGCCTTGCCGCCGGCGTGCTTATTGGGCAGTTTACGGAATACTACACCTCCGACGCCTACAAGCCTACCAGGGGCATCGCAGGGCAGGCTAGGCTTGGAGCCGCCACCACCATCATCGACGGCATTTCGGTAGGCATGTTCTCTACGGGGCTCCCTGTGGTGACCATCGTGATTGGCATCATCGCCGCATTTGGATGCGCTGGTGGTTTTGAAAACATGGCCATGGGACTTTACGGCGTAGGCTTTGCGGCCGTGGGCATGCTCAGCACCTTGGGAATTACCCTGGCTACAGATGCCTTTGGGCCTATTGCCGACAACGCCGGCGGAAACGCCGAAATGGCAGGGCTTGACGCCAGCGTGCGCGCCCGTACCGACGAACTGGACATGCTGGGGAACACCACTGCCGCCACCGGAAAGGGATTCGCCATCGGGTCTGCGGCCCTTACCGCCATGGCGCTGCTGGCCTCTTATGTCGAAGAAATCAAGATATGGATTGGCCACCTGGCTACATCGGCCAAGGGCCTCTGGAACGTAGGCAGCGTCACCTTCGCGAACCACAGCCAGGACCTGGTAAATGCGGTAGCCAACATAGACGGTGCAAAGATTCTCGACGGCGGAAACCGCGCCGTCTCTGCCAGCGGCGAGCTTATCGGCCTTGTGGCCAGCAAGGCGAACTACGTGGACTTCATGAACATCTACAACCTGAACCTCATGAACCCGCTGCTGCTGGGAGGCATCTTCATCGGTGCCATGATGGCCTTCGTGTTCTGTGCCCTCACCATCAAGGCGGTGGGCCGTGCCGCCAGCGCCATGGTCGAAGAAGTCCGTCGGCAGTTCAGGGAAATCCCCGGAATCATGGAGGGTACGGGCCAGCCGGATTACGCCCGCTGCGTGGAGATTTCCACCGTAGGCGCCCAGCACGAAATGGTCATCCCGTCGCTTCTGGCAGTTGTGGTTCCGGTGCTGGTGGGGCTCTTTATGGGCGTGGCCGGAGTGTTCGGCTTGCTGGTGGGCGGACTTGCGTGCGGTTTTGCCCTTGCCACCATGCTGAACAATGCAGGCGGCGCCTGGGATAACGCGAAGAAATTCGTGGAAAAAGGGAACTACGGCGGCAAGGGCTCCGATACACACAAGTCCGCCGTCGTCGGCGATACCGTGGGCGACCCCTTCAAGGATACCGCAGGTCCTTCCCTGAATATCCTCATCAAGCTCATGACTATGGTGAGCGTCGTCTTTGCAGGAGTGATCGTCCGCTTCGGCGGGTTCCTGTTCTAGCCTACCTGGATTCGGACTTCTTGAAGGTGGCGCTGGTCACACGGTTGCGGCCTGCCTGCTTGGAGGCATACAGGGCCTTGTCCGCACGGTCGAACAGGCGCTTGGGATCTTCGCCCGCAACCATTTCGGCGATACCGAAGGAGCAAGTAACCACCTGCTGCTTGATAAGCTGAGTCGTCTCGATGGCGTGACGGAGCTTTTCGGCCAGGAACTGGGCGTTCTGGATAGGCGTGTCGCCGCAGAGGATCACGAACTCTTCGCCACCCCAGCGGACCAGGGCGTCGGTGTTACGGATCTTGCCCTGGATAAGCTTGGTGAGGTTCACCAGCACCTCGTCGCCAACGTTGTGGCCCCAGGTGTCGTTCACGTCCTTGAAATGGTCGATATCCAGAATCACGAAGGAAACGGGGCTTCCGTTCTTTACCAGTTCCTCGTGTTCACGCATAAGCACGCTGCTGAAGCCCGCACGGTTCAGGCAACCCGTCAGCGGGTCTTCCTTGCTGGACTTCTCGTATTCGCTCTTCTCGATTTCCAGGGCCTTCAGGTTCTTTTCCAGTTCCTCGCGCTTTTTCTTGTTGGAAGCCCGTTCGCGGCTGTAGTCGAAGAAGCGGATAATCAAGATGATCAAGAAGGTCACGAACCAGATAGCGACGATGATGGTCACCAGGTCTGCCCAGGCAATCTTCTTGCCCTTGAAGCAGAGGCCGCGGATTTCCATAGTGCCGTAGCCCAGGGGAGCGTTGGTGCCCGTCTGGATTTCGATAAGGGGCACGTTGGACAGGTCCACGCGGGCCTTGTGCACGTTGATTTCGTTCTGGGCCACCCACCAGCCCGCCACGCGGAATTCCTGGGGTACGAACACCGCAGGGTAGGTTTCTTCTAGCGGGAAAAATTCCAGTTCGTTGAATTTCAGGGAGCTTTCGTCGCCTTCGCGGTAAATGGACGGATCGTAGCTGCGCATGTAGAGGCGCACCGTTCCCTCGCCGCGAGGCTTAATCCACACGAAAATGCTGTCGTAGTGGGAAAGGTCCAATCCTTTGGTCTGGCCATCTCCCAGCAAAATCTTGATACCCGCAAAGGGGTAAGCGTAGCCTTCCCGCAGTTCGTAGTCCACCACCACGGAAGAATCCGTACGGATCAGTTTGACTGCGGAATTACCGCCGTCGGCGGAGTCCGTCTGGGCGATAATGTAGGGGTAGTCGGAAAGGTTCAAGAAGACAATGTCGTTCAGCCCCTTGTGGTAAGCCGTAAGGGCGATAACCGTAGCGGCAAGGAGCACAAAAATCAGGATGTTCATCCTGAACAGGGCATATATCTTTTCCATCAACCAAGACATCTAAAAGATTCCGTTAAACTTGCTTTCAAAATAATACAAAACTATTGCGAAAACAAGAGTTTACCTGCTCAAAAAGCCTCCCAATCGGCCAACCGTGAAACGGAGGGTCTGTGCAAGCTCTTCTTGGGAGTGTGCGGAGGGGTGACCGTGGAGCGCGGTGTTCTCTGTCTGGACCAACTTGTACTCCAGGTCCTTGAAGCCCTTCGCCTGCTGGTCTTCGAAAACCTGTTGCACCGCAGGAGTCATGGCGTCGTTAGGCCAGGTTTTGGTAGATACCAGCAGGAACTTCACCCCGGGGTGCAGTTTGCGGAGCTTGGCGAGCAAGGCGTCGTAGGTCGCCTTGAAGGCGGCAGGATCCGCGTAGGGAGGATTGCCCTGAAAATCGTTGATGCCCACTAAAATCACGATGACCTGGGGGTGAAATGTCTCGAAATTCCAGAGTTCGGATTCCCCCTGTTCCGCCGCACCAAAGACGGTGTAGTCGTAGAGCCTGCTCAAAGGCCAGTCGGGCACAATCCCGTCGTAGTTGCGGACAAGGCCGCGGCCGCTCACCGCGTTAATCTGAAAGTCCGCCTTGTATCCGTCGGCCAGCAAAAAGGCGTAACTCTTGGAAGTATTGGTCTTTTCGAAAACGGTTCCGTCTTCGGGGCCGTTCGCCTCGTTGCCGTAACCTACACTGTAGGAATCCCCGATAAATTCGATGCGGCGGTTAGAAGCCTTGGGCTTCGGTCCGAACTTGCCTCCCTTGCCGAGGTCGATACTGTAGAGGTTGATCTTTCCCGGATTGGACTCGCTGACCTTGATCAGGCGGAACTGGTGGACGCCTTCGCTCTGGACTTTTACCTTGTGGGTTTCGCGGGCGTCGATGACGAAATACTCGGCGGTCTTGCCGTCGATATCCAGACGGTAGCGGGCCTCCCCTTCCAGGTCAAAGGAAAGTTCCTTCGTGGTAGCGGCAAACTGGACCATGACTCCGGGAGCGCTTGCGGTAAGGGCCTGGGACGAAACTTGCCAGCGGCCCGTCAAGAGAACGTTTTCCAACAGGGGATGATTCATAGGACCTCCGAAAGAGAAGGTGAAAAAGCCGAACGCCAAAAGCAAGAGGGCGGCAAAGGAGATGTGCGTTTTTTCCGTGTTCATTTGTGCTGAACAATATATAAAATGAGGGACAGGAGGGAAGGTGTGAGTTGTGAGTGGTGAGTGGTGAGTTCGTATGGTCGCGCCTTTGGCGCCAAATTATATACTGAAAACCCATGACTGATAACTGATAACTATAATCTATCATTTTGATGAAAATTATGTATTTGACTTTATGGATTTGCAAAGGTATATTAGGGGCATAAGAAACAAACAATTCAAAAAGAACAGGGAGTTCAAAAAAATGAAAAAGCTTTTGGTCATCTTCGCACTGGTCGCCGCAACATTCGCTTCTGCCGAAAATACGCGGGCAATCCCCAATCAATCGATCAATGTGACGAGAAATTGCAAGGCCATCGTAGAACAGGCTTGGGTGTTCGGCACTGCCGTTCCTGCCCGCTGCCAGGCCTTCAATCTAGACCAATCTAACAAGGCCCAGTCCACTGTTAAGCAGACCTCCTCACGAAACAGCGTCGCTATAAAAGTGTCGAAGCACCGCTCCTCTATCGCCGCCAAGCAAGGCTAGGCGTAAATCCTACCCCCTAATTACTATATTCTCCCCATGCGCCGTTCGTTTAGAACCCTGGGAATCGCCCTCTGTCTTGCAGGCTACGGCCTGGTTCTTGGCGATCCGGCACCTGCAGGAGACGCGCCTGAGCCCGGTTCTCCCGGAGACACCCTCACCAGAGAAGACAAGCGCATGGCCTACCTGGTCTACAAGCTCCTGGACAAAGACGGAAAAATCAAGGGCGCAAACCTGGAGCGTGGCAAAAAACTCTTTTACCAGAACTGCAGGGGCTGCCACAATATCGACGGCAGACGAATCAATTTCACGCCGATGGAGGCAAAGCCCACCTACCTGGGGCAAAGGGCCCGGGAAGACATGCCCACATTCTGGTACCAGATGAATTTCGGTGACGAGACCCGGGAGGGCATGGAACCGTTTTACGACGAGCTCACGCTGGACGAAATGGTAGATATCGCGGGCTACGCCCAGACGCTGCCCTAAAAACGCTTTCGACTAAATCCGAACTAAGTCCGAACTAGACGGATTTTTTCTGCATGACCTTGACTTCTTGGATAAAGGAGAGAAGCAAGGGATGGTTTTCTTCGCTGCCCACTTCTTGAATTTCGGCGTTGAAAGGCGCCTTGGACAGGTGCAGGGAATGCACGTAGAAGGTGATTTCCTTCATCTTGTCGCTGCGCTTGCCGGGGTCCTTCACCTGGGCGCCCAGCAGGGTTCCCGTCACCTTCGCATAGCGAAGCACCTTCACCAGATCAAAGGTATCCAGCTTGCGGTAGAGACTCCCGTACTTGGTGGCGTCCAGCGAAGACTGCATGGACGATTCGTCCTGACCGCCGCGGAGCTCGTAGTCCGGCGTGCCCGCCTCGTAGTGCGGGATACAGAAATCCTTGCGCCATTCTTCCGTAGGAGCCTTCTCTGCATTTTCCAGAGCGCGAGAGGCATTGGGGCAAAAACCGTAACTTTCCAGAATGCTGAACACGCCCTCTTCCCGCTCCGGCTTAATCAAAAAGCCATAACCCGGAATGAACTCTTCCACGTTTTCCATGAACTGCGGGAAAGCCGAAAGCTCGTTCAGCGCCTTGGCGTCGTCAATCTTCAGCAGGCGCACCGTGCGGACCCGGGCTCCATAGAAGGATCCGTTCCATTCGTCCAGAGCCGAAGACACGTTGTCAGGCGTCTTGACGCCGTTCCTAAAATGCTCGATTTCCGATTCCGGAAAACCGCTGCGGAGCCCCGAAAGGTAAGTCTCCTTGTCCAGGCTGAAACAGAGGAAGGTCTCGTCGTTCTTGGACACCGCGAGGGTCGAAAGCACGAACAGGATTCTCGGCGACGTGCCTACGGAGGCCACAATGTCAAAGTTCGGGAGCACCGAAACAGACGCCTCGGGCATGGGCATCACCGAAGTCTCCAGCCATTCCAGGCCGCTTGCGTTCAGCGCCACCTGCTCCACCTTGTGCACGCCCTTCTGCCCGGAGAGGGTAAAGTCCACAAGTCCCAGGAGCCACGCTTCCCGCAGGGGGCGGGGCAGGTTTTCCCAGCCCAGGTGGCGGCTCTTGTCCAGAATGCGGAAGGTGGGGTCCAGCACCCAAAAAATCTGGGCGGCGTCCTGCACAGAGGTAACCGTGGAGAGGTTCTTGAAAAGGCTCTTGCAGAGCATGCGGTCTTTCTGGAAACGGACGCACAGCCACCAGGAGAGAATGTCCTGATGCAGGCGGAAACTGTTCTTCTTCAAAAAGTCAAGGGCCTTTTCCGAGGGGTAAAGGTTCGTGCCCACCAGGGAAAGCCAGCGGTTCTGGGTCAAGAAACTGAAAATCAGGGTCAGCTCCGATTCGGCGGCGCTAGACCACAGCTTGGAAGCCGATGTAAAGGAATCCAGGCAGAGCTGCCGGCTGCGGCGGTGCAGGGTCCCGTTGCCGTTCACCTTCAGTTCGCCCCGCTGGGCAAGTCCCAGCACCTTGCAAACGTGCCAGTCCAAAAGCACGCTGTAACCCACGTGTGTGCCCTTGGAAGGGTCCACCGGTTCGGGAACGTAACGGATGTTCTCCTCGAAATTCCTGAAACCGTAATACACGACAGCGGCAGGCGTCGAAGAACGCCACACCAAAAACTGCTGGCAAAGGGAAATCAAGAACTTCTGGAGCTCGGCGCTCTTGGCCGCCGGCACAGAAAGACGCAGCTCGTTGTAAGAAAGCCCGCGGCTCCCGCTCAGATAAATCAGGTCCAGACAATGCCGCTGCCAGCTCTCCAATTTTTGACGGATAGACTGCATGCGTTCTTCGCTGGAATAAAAGGATACTACCTCCGACTGAATCAAGGCGTTGTTCAGCAGGCCCTTCTTGCCATATGCCGTGGCGTGGACCTCACGCAGCATGGGCTTGGACATTCCATCGAAAAATACAGACAAATCCATCATAGCGCATCCCCTGAAATAGGGACGCAAATCTAGCAAAAAAAGTGCCTGCCGTCAAAGGGCGTTCCCCGTCCTGGGGCCGGGTCGGGTGCTGCTCGCCTCTCGTCACCCCGGACCTGATCCGGGGTCGGCTCATCGAGCCTTGCGATGTGTCATCCTGAGCGAAGCCCGTCAGGGCGAAGTCGAAGGATCTATCGCAAGTCTCGCCACAAAGGTGCGACGCCCCCTAACGCAGACGCGAGTGTGTAATGTGTAGTGTGGGGTGTGGAATGATTGTTTATCGGCGGGTTAGTCAGAGTCCTTAACGCAACAGACAGAAGAATCAATCGGAGACAGTCGCATCCATCATCAGACGAGGGCCTAGCTGTTCAATACGATAGGAGTTATATGTTCGTTCTTTTTTCTTACTCATATAGGTTATCCTCGTTTTTTGATTTTGCAATCTAAATTCATCTCTTAGTTTTCATAAACATAGTCTCTCGTACATCTGACTCCTACTATGGATCTATGTTTCGAATCAGGTACATATTTTCCCGTAATTTCTGCACCCTTTCTAACGTATCCAAATTCACCAGTTTCTATAGAGAACTTCAACACTTGAGCATGAGTATCATTTTCTTGAAGATTTCCATCCAAAACAGAGGGCAAGAACCAGGATGCATAGTTATTTCTCAACAAAATAGATAGTCCGGCAGCATCAACGCCCCCAGAAGCCTTAGAGACCGACAAAGAACCTCTTCCGCCAACAATTCCTACAGCCCATTCTCTCTTATTCGTTATATGCCACCCCTCTGGACAAATGCCCCTATATTGCCTTCCGTAGTCGTCGGCATCCAATATGAAAGGACACTCGACCGTATTAGTTTTGTGATCATTACATGCATAAGGGAAACCCATAACACCTGCCCAGGTGTACTGTCCACCGTAGAAATTATCGCAATACCACTCATCATCATCGTAACAGAATTTTATTGTATCCCCCTCAATGATTTCATCACCTTCTTTTAGAAATTTCCCGTAATTCAGATTCTGCGCAAAGACTTCAATTTTCTGCCCATTAGACAAAGTAAGCGTTCTTGTCTTGTAGACCTGATGGTCTCTTGGATCCTCGAATTCTCCATAACTCAGCTCGCTGTTGAATACGCTGTCCATAACGGGATAGTTGCTGGAGGAACTAGGAACATATTCACTCGCAGGAATATAATAGTTGTTGGAACAAATATAATCTACCCACGATTGGCTTGCCCTATCCCAAACACTTTTTATGTAACCTTCTTTTGAGCAAGCCATATCTTCGGTACTAGTGCTGGATTTTTTTTCTATGCTAGAACTACTAGCCCCACTATCAGACAAACCTGAAAATGCAGTCTTGCCACTTGATGAAGACTTGCTAGACGTTGTTCTACTTGAAGAACCGGCTTCCTCAGCAGAGGATTCAATCTTTTTAGTAGAGCTACTTGATTCGTCATCGCAATCCTTACAGACCGAAGATGAAGAATCGACCGCTGCATTTTCATCCGGTCCGTTGCTAGAGGCAGACGACGAATCGTCGCAGCCCCAAAGGGCGAAGAATGCCGCCAACATAAAGATGGTTAGAGATTGCTTCCCCTGAAACAAGCTCAGGGTCGCAATGACACGCTGGAAAGACTTCTTCATAAGAACATCCCCGTCTATAGTTTATCTTGTGAAATATAGGTAATGCCCCTGCCAAAGTCCATACCCCCCCCATTGTAAAATTTGGGTAACAAATTGGGGGGGGTGGCACCGAAAACAGAACTCTCGGCGGAAACGGTTCTTACTTGTAAAACATCGAGGGAGAGATTTGTTTAAAAATTTGCCCTTTCCTGGTTCTGTTTTGTATATTACCCCGCGAAAGTCGTATTTCCATATCCCATAGCAGCCAAAATAGGCTGCGGGCTATGGAAATACGACTTTTTTTTGGAGGTAAAATGAGCAAAAAGGATAAAATTGAGATTCCCGACCAGGTCGGGAACGAAAACAGGGGCGAAATCGTGCTTTACCAGCCGGAAGGCGAAGTCCGGCTGGAAGTGCGTGTAGAAAACGAGACGGTGTGGCTTACGCAAGCACAGATGGCTGCGCTGTTCGAAAGAGAGCGTTCCGTCATCGCAAAGCATATCAAAAACGTATTCAAGGAGGGCGAACTGGATTCAAAAGTGGTATGTGCAAATTTTGCACATACCACTCCCCATGGCGCAATTAAAGGGAAAATGCAGATTTCTGAGGTCGTCCTGTACAACCTTGACGTAATCATCTCTGTCGGCTATCGCGTTAAATCTATTGCTGGCACGCGTTTTCGCCAGTGGGCAAATCACGTCCTTAAAGACTACATGCTCAATGGCTATGTCGTGAACCAGCGAAAGCTATCGACCGATTTGCAGATTGCGGACCGTCTGCACGAACAGCGGCAACTCATCGAGAGCCAGGGAACAGAAATCGCGGATGTCCGGAAGTCTATTGCCGAACAGGATTCCCGGCTTTCTGCAGTCGAACAACGTATAGACTTTTTCGTGAATGCGGCACAAACTCCAACGGGTGGAATTCTTACGACTGGAACGCGGTTTGACGGGTTTATACTGATTTCGGATCTTGTGAAAACCGCCAAAAAATCCGTAGTATTCATCGACCCGTATGCCACCGTCGAGGTGCTAAAATTCGCGGCCATGCGGGCGAAAGGTGTCTCGGCGACAATCTACTCCCCGAGAATTACACCCGAATTCCAAGCTGCAGCAGAATTGCACAAAAAGCAGTACCCAAATTTAGAACTGAAGACCATGCGCACGATTCACGACCGTTTTCTTCTGGTCGATGACACTGTATATCTTTTTGGCGCAAGTTTCAAGGACATGGGTAACGAGATGACGGCTTTCAGCGTGCTGGATTTTGTGACACCGGAGGAAGTCATCGAGAAAGTGAGGGAAAGCACGAAGGGGTAAAAAAACTTAGCGAAAGACTCTCGGCGGAAACTCGCAGGGACTAACAGTCACAAGAGTTTCCTCCTGCAGAAACGATTTTTGCCCAAAAAAAGTCTTGACCGCAAAGCACTTGTGAACCAGAGCCATTTTTTTTGTTTATTGACCGAGATGTGAGTTTCTCGAGTGAACAGTCGAACGAAGTGAGTCCCTGTGAACGAGAGATATTCACATCGAGGGAGAGATTTGTTGAAGGAAACGCCCGCCAAAATAATAGCGGATCCTCGCCTTGATTCGACTTCGCTCACCACAGGTCGCGAGGATGACGAGAAGGGTTGCGGGGTCTTAGGGGCAGAGCCCCTAGGAGAGGGGGTAGGCAAAGACTTGCCCCTGAAAATTGCTGGTATGAAAAGTATGGATCCCGTCGCTGCGCTCCAGGATGACAGCGGGCATGACATGGTGGGGCAAGGCTTTGCCGAGGGGGAGGCTTCCCCCGCCAAGGTAAAGAGGGAAAACTTTACAAAAGGGAATCCAGTTCTTCGGAGCTGGTGGCTACCTGCTGCTTGTTGTTCCAGATGCGCATGAAGGTCTTGCCGTAGGCCTCGTTCACCACGCGGTTGTCGAGAATCAGGATTTTTCCGGAGTCCGATTCCGTGCGGATAAGGCGGCCAAGGCCCTGGCGCAGTTCCATGTAGGCCTCGGGCACAAAGTAGCTCTTGAAGGTGTTTTCGCCCCGGGATTTCATGTCGGCGGAAATGCCCGCCACCAGCGGGTCCGAGGGGTTGGGGAACGGAAGCTTGGTAATGACCAAAAGTTTCAGCGCGTCGCCGGGGAAATCTACGCCCTCCCACAGGGTCTGGCAGCCAAGCAGGCAGGCGCCGCGGGACTTGCGGAACATGGACACGAGACCGTCCAGGGAACCATCTACGTGCTGGCACAGCAAAAGCTTGTTCTTGGCAGCAAAGGCAGGAGCCAGCGCCGCCTGGGCCTTCAGCATGGTGGAGACGCTGGTGAACAGCACCAGGGCGTTTTCGTCGGTCTTGGGCAAGACCTGCAAAAGGGTTTCGTTCAGGGCTTCGCCGAATTCCGCCGTAGAGGGCTTGGGCAGGTATTTCGTCACGATGACGGAGGTGCGGGAGTTGCGGGCCTGTTCGTCGGGGAACACCTTGAGGAAGGGCCGCTTACCAGGGCCGTCGCTGGACATGCCCATTTTCTGGACAAAGTAAGAAAGGTCGCCCTGCACCGCCAAGGTGGCGGAGGTGAACAGCGCCGACTTTATCCAGGGGTAGAATTTTTCCTTCCAGGTGTCGCCGGAATGGAGCGGGTAGGCATGCATCTTGAGGGTGTGGGGATTGAAGGGTTCTTCCAGGTAGAACACCCAATCATTTCGGCCCGCCTTGGTCAAGAATTCAAAATCCGTCATGAAACGGGACAGTTCTTCCATGGCGCCGCGGGCATCCTTCACCAGGCCCTTGGTCGCAGGCACTGCCGCAAGGGCGTCAAACAGCTTGTCGGCTTGGGATGCAGCCACCAGGAACTGGTCCACAAAGGGTTTGGGGTCGGCGTCGTATTCGGCGAGAATCCCGTTCCGGTAGATAAGTCCCGTCTTGTCCGTTTTCAGCTTGCCGATGCGTTTGCCGATTTTCATGAAGAATCGGTGCAGGCATTTTTCCGTCTCGTTCAGGGCGCCAATCAGTTCTTCGCAGGCGGCAAGGAGAGCCGTCTCCTCGGCAGGGATGCGGTTCTCGATTTCGGCTACGAGTCCATCTTTGTTGAGCCTGGAAGGCACCAGAGTCTTGACGGTGTTCCTGAAACCGAAGAAGGATACCAGCCTGCCCTGGGCCTGGTTGCTCACTTCGGGGAGGCGGTGGGCTTCGTCAAAGACGATGTGTTCGTAGGCGGGGAGCAGCGCAAAATCCAGTTTCAGATCCGCCATGAACAAAGCGTGGTTCACCAACAGCATGTTGGAAGCGGCCGCGCGGCGCTTGGCCACCATGGCGGGGCAATGGGAATAATGGGGACACTTTTCGCCTTCGCAGGTAGCGGCACTGCTCGAAAGCTTGGACCAGAGCACCCGATTGCGGTTGTGGTTGAAAGAGGTGCATTCGTTGATGTCGCCAGTAGTAGTCGTCTCTACCCAGGGGAGCAACGCCATAAAAGAATCCCGCTCGTCACTCTGCAAAAGGCCGGCGGAACATTCCAGCATCTGCTCGAACTTGCGCAGGCAAAGATAGTTGTCCCGGCCTTTCAGCATGGAGACCTTCAGACGGCCATCGAACAGCGGTTCGATCTGCGGGATGTCGTGATTCCAGAGCTGCTCCTGCAGGGCACGAGTAGCTGTGCTGATGACCACACGTTCGCCAGCCACCGCCTTGTTGGCGGCGGCCACCAGGTAGGCCATGGACTTTCCGGAGCCCGTAGGAGCCTCTATGACGCAGAGGCCGCCCTTGTACATGTTGCGTTCGGCGATGGCGGCGTATTCCGCCTGGTTCTTGCGGTAGGCAAATTCCGGAATCTGCTTGGAAAGAAGCCCGCCCTCGTCAAAAAATTCGGAGACCCGACGGCCCTTTGCAGGAACTGCGGCGCCCGACTCAGCCGCCACTTCGGGAATCTTGTAGCCCGGCTTGGAACCTGCGGCGACACCGGAGGCGTTTTCGGCTGTGGAATTGTCGGCCTTGGCAGCACTCCCGAAAAGAGCTTCCCAATGACTGCCTGCACCTACACGCACAAGAGCGTCCATGAGCCAACTGTCCATAGACGAAATTTTCTCGAAGGATTTTACGAACAGGTTTCCGCAGGCCTCTGCATCGGGGAGCGCCCTATGGGCGCGGCTCTGCTCAATCCCGAGGGCCTGCACCAGCGTATCCAGGCGATGGTTGGGAACATCCTGGAAGGCGATTCTTGAAAGGGTCAGGGAATCCCAAACGGGATGGTTTGCAAAGTCGATTCCCACCTTCTCGAAAGCGCCTTTCAAGAAGCGTGCGTCAAAGGAAGCATTGTGAGCCACGATGGGGCTGTCGCCGATAAAGCTCCGGATTTTTCCGGCCAAAGACGCAAAGTCCTCGGATTCGTCCAGCTCCTTCTGGGTGATTCCCGTAAGGCTCTCGATAAAAGGGCGCAGCTTGACCGTTGCCGGGCGGACCAGGTAATCTACGGATTCTGTCGCCTTGCCGTTTTCGAAACGCACCAGGGCGACTTCGATGATTTCGTCCTTGTCAAATTCAAGGCCCGTAGTTTCCAAATCGATGGCAATGAAAGTAGGAATGTTCATGAGAATCTCACTTTTTCGACAATGTCGGCAAATTGGGAATCAGCTTGTTCAAGTCGTTTTCGCCCTTGGATATCTTGAGCGTGTCGTTTGGCGCGCGCCAGGGCTTGCCGAAAGAGAAAGGCGAAAGCGCGCCCGCATCGGGCGTGTCGCGGCCTTCCTTGGGGTAGTAATATTCGATAAAGAAAGCGCCTTCTTCCAAATCCGGGAAGGTAAAGTTACCCGCGGCGTCGCACTTCGCGATTTGCGCCGCCTTGGTCTCGATGGAGGTGAGCCGCACCGCCACCTGGTCGTTTCCGCCAGGGACAGCTCCCTTGAGAGACGCGAGCTTCAGCTTGGACACCGCCTCTACGCGGGCCAGGCGCTTGTACTTGAGGGTAACCACCGTATCGCGCACGCCGTTGCTGTCGGCTGCCGCAAGGGTGGTGTCGTTATAGCCCTGCAAAACTTCGATAGCCACGTCGGTAGGCCATTCCTCGTCGCGCTTTACAAGCAGGCGGACAGGGTCTAGGGCCACCACGTTCAACTGCACCGTGTCCTTGTTGATGGCGGTGTAGAACGTCTGGGCCAGGGAATCTCCAAAGGGCTTGTCGTAAGAAATAATCAGCGAGTCGTGAGGGAACACCGCCTTGGTCCTGGAGGTAAACTTTGCCGCTACGATGCTTGGAGCGAGAGTGTCCTTCGCCATCTCCTGCCATTCCCATTCCACATAGTTGCGGAGCGTGTCCAGCGGGCGGAACAGGGAATCCTTCGCGCTGTTGCAGGCAAACTTGTAAACCGTTTCTTTCTTGGGCTTTTCGTTAAAGTAGAACTGCGGCTTTTTAGAAGAAGCACCCAAATAAACCTTGGAGGGGTACAGCTTTTTGCCATCGGTGTTGGAGGTAATGGAACAGTTGGCGGTATCCGTAAAGGCAGAATCAAAATAGACCGGCCGTGTAAAAGTGGCCTCCAGCACGTTTGCAAAAGGCTGGGTGACCGACTCCAACTCCAGATAGCTCGTGTCCTGGTCGCCCAGGGGAATCCAGAGGGTGTCCGCCGAAGTTTCCGTCAAGACCAGGTCCTGAATCCAGAAGCCTACCAATTCCGCCGACGGTTCGATTTTCTGGTTGCCGTTGGCGTCCAAGAATGCCGCTACGCGGTAACGGCCGGGCTTGAGGCCCGTCAGCTCAAAGTTTCCGGCGCTGTCCGCCAGAGTGGCAAAGAGGGGCGGCTCCTTCGCAAGCATGGGGAGCGAGTCCAGCTGTTTCGTGGTGGAGTCCCTGAACTTCTGCAGGTAGCGGATTCCTTCGCGTTCCGTACCCATCAAGAAAAGCCCGATACTCGGGTAGAGTTTCTTTTTCATCATGGAATCGTTCACCATGATGCGACCGGAGAGTTTCAACGAATCGATGTGGGCGCCCGTAGAGAACACCACCTGGAAAGGCTTCGCCAGAGAATTCCCTCGCAAATCCTTGATGCCCCCTGCAAAGGTCACCGTATAGGTAGTGCCCGTATCCAAAAGCCCGCGGGACGTGAGTTCCAGGGTCTTGCCGCTGACCTCGAAACGCATCTTCTTTTCGATAGGCGGCGAAATGGACACGGCGTTTCTCGGAATGCTGGGGTTAATCCATTCGTCGAATTCCAGCTTGATGTAAAGTTCGTTGGGATGGTTCGTCGTGCCCGGTGCAGGGTAAACCGCCGCAATTCTCGGCGGGAGCTTGTCTTCGGGCCCGCCGCCGGGCGCCACCTGGGTGGCACAGGACACAAGGAACACGCTCAGAACCGCACAGGCAATGGCCAGCGCAAGCATCCAAGAATATGTCCCGGCAAACTTTTTCATTTTAAATCAGGGGAATCACCTTGCCGATACGGCTCCAGCGGATACAGAAGGGAATGCGCCACCAGGTAAAGGGATTGCCCAGGGCGAATTTCTGGTCTTCGTTTTCGAAGGAGAAATAAATCACGAAAGCCTTGGCCCGGACATTCCGGAGGGACACAAAACCCCAGTAGCGGCTGTCGGCGGAATTGTCCCGGTTGTCGCCCATCATAAAGAACTGGGGCGTCTTGACGGTATAGCTTTCGATGGGATTGCCATCTACCAGCAGACGGCGGTGAATCGAAAGCTGCGGCACAGGGGCCGACAGGGTGTCTCCGGCAATTCCTTCTACCGTAGAGGCTCCGTCCTGGGGAGCGTCCACTTCCAGAGTTTCTACCACGCCGGCGGTATCTTCGGCGGTGCGGTTCTCAAGGGCCACGTTTCCTTCCAAGTCGCGAAGCACCGAAGCGTCAAACCCGATGTAGCTCACCTGTCGGGTCAAGCCGCCCTTGGCGTGGGGGTCCAGCATGGGCAAGAACCCGATTCTCGAAAGTTCCTTGAAATAGGCAAAACTCATGGCTCCGTAAATCGTGTCGCCCTGCACCAGGTGCTGCTGCAGTACGGTACGGTTGTAACGCAACATGTCGTTTATCAAGAGGCTGCGGTCGTTTTCTACCGGAATAAAGAAATTCTTGAATTCGTAGTTGTTGTTTTCGACGCTGTCCTGCCAGAGTGAAATGTCCAGCTCCACGTGGCTGTCGGGATTTTCTTGCAGAATCAGGGAACGGAGCCACCAGAGTTTTTCCAGCGGCAGGGAATCCACGTAGAACACGTCGCCTACCGAGGGCACCACGAAGGTTTCCCGCTCATCCTTGGGAGACTTGGTCCGGAAGGTAGAAGTGTACTTGCCGTGACCCGGGAGCGTGTCTTGCCGGACTCCGTTCAGGTAAAGCACGCCCTGGTGAACCGCCAGGGTGTCTCCGCTTACGCCCACGCAACGCTTGATGTAGTCCTTGGGGCCATCCGCATAGTGAACCAGGTGGGGCTGGCCTTCTTCGGGTTCGTGATCCCAGTAGAAGTTGCCGAACATGAGGGCGTTAAACAGATGGGTGTAACGCCCGGGATTGTTGTCGGGGTATTCGGGCTCGCCCGGGTAGCGGAAAATCACCACGTCACCTTTCTTGGGCAGGGTATATCCCGGGAAATGCTGGTTGCTAAAGGGAATGGGAGAGCCGTAGGTGAACTTGAGGCCCAGCAGAAAATCTCCGGTGCGCAGGGAATCTTCCATAGAACCGCTGGGAATCTGGAACGCCTGAATCACGTACTGGATTACAATCAGCGCAAGCACTACCGGGACGATAATTTCCCGCGTGAGGCCCTTCAAAAACTTCTTTGGCGAAAACTGTTTCGGTGTATTGTCCATATAATTCTCGACAGGGACGCTAGAGGCTGCGGACCCTCCTCACAAAATTCCTGCTCACCAGCAGCTGGGTGCGTTCCTTGTCCCGCAAAATGACGTTCAGGCGGCTCATGTCCGACTTGCGGATTTCAGCGATGTAGTCGATGGCCACCAGATGGGCTCGGTGAATCCGCACGAACTGGGCGGGGTCCAGCTTTTTTTCCAAATCCACCAGCGGCGTATCGATGACGTACTGGTTGGTGGGAGTATAGACCGTAGTGTATTTTTCTTCGCTGTGGAAACGGATAATTTCATCGACGTTCACCAGCAAAATCCTGTCGCCGATTTTCACCTGCAAGCGCTGCAAGTAATTGTTTGCCGAACCCATCATCTGCCTAAAGGCATCCCAGGAGAAATTTTCGGGAAGCTGGTTTTCGCTGGCCGTCTGGGCAAGGCGTTTCCGCAGTTTCTCGACGGTCTTTTCTAGCCGGGAGGCTTCTACGGGTTTCAGCAGGTAATCCACCGTATTCTCTTCGTAGGCCCGCAGGGCAAAATTGTCGTAGGCCGTGGTGAACACGATCAGGGGCATGTCCTCTTCCAGGGATTTCAAGGCCTGGAATGCATCCATGTCCGTAAGCTGGATATCCAGGAACACCACGTCGGGCAAAAGTTCCTCGATTTTTTCGATGGCCTCGGCGCCAGACGACGCCTCTCCCGCAATCTCGATTTCTGAAGCGTATGGCTCCAGCAGGGAACGCATGCGCACGCGGGCCAGCGGTTCGTCATCTACAATCAGGGCCTTGCACTGCATCAGTTTTCTCCTTGAGCGCTGGAGGTGTCGGCGACTTTAGGCGTATCGGCTTCTTTGGTCAGGGCGGTGTCGGCAATTTTGGATGTATCGGCGCCGGCCGTTTTCCGCAAGGGGTTGATGTAAATGCGGATTAGTTCCGCCTTGAATCCGTCCTGGTCCTTATAGACCGTACCCGCTCCCGTGAGCAGCGCCAGAGAGCCGTAGGAGCCCTGCTGGAAACGGTAACGGACTTTTCCTTCGGAAAGTTCCATAGACAGCCTGTCGCCATCAAAGGTGAAACGGCCCGAAAGGGTGTCCGTCTTCACGGAATCAGGAGTAGAGCCCCTGACGATATTCTGGATGAACACGACGGAGCTGTCCTCTTTCAGTTCCGCCTTGACCACATTGCCCTTGCAGTTGTCACAAGGGAGCCTGCCGGAATAAAAACCGACAACCCCTTCGGGGACTTCAATCTTTTTCAAGGGCGGCAGCGGGGCCTGTTCTTCTTTGGAACAGCCCAAAAGCACAAACAGCCCTAACAGGAGAATCCAGCTAGAAATCTTCATGGGCTAAAATCTAAAAAATTTACGGAAATTATTTTGCGGAACGGGCAACTCGGAAGCCCAAAGCATGGCCCTTGTACAGCGGGGCCTTCTTGTCGCGCTCGCTAGAAGCCATAGCCGAGGCCTTGTCGCTCCAGCCGCCACCGCGCACCACGCGGTTCGTGCCTGTTTCTGCCCCCGTGGGGTCTGTCTGGTCCTTGTTCTCGTAAGTGCCATACCAGTCGTTCACCCATTCGGCCACGTTACCGCCCATGTCGAAGAGACCGTATTCGTTGGGAGTGTATAGCCCTACCGCTACGGGGCCTTTACTTTGTGCGTAATAGGCGTAATTCTTTGCCTCATCCGTACCCCAATAATAAGTGGTAGTCGTGCCACCGCGGGCCGCCACTTCCCATTCGTTTTCGGTAGGCAGGCGAACAGCTCCCTTGGCGGAATAATCGATGGTCAAATCTTTCAGGTAAGACTCGTCACCTACGGAGGTGTAAACATAGGCGGTGTCACGACCCAGCAGTTTAGAGTAGGCGTTACAGAAAAGCACCGCCTCGTACCAGTTCACGTTTTCCACCGGGAAATCTTCGCCGTCATTTGCCTGCTGGGGAACGCTCCCCATGACCTTGAAATAGGCGTCACGGGTCACTTCGGTTGTTGCGATTTCAAAGCCCGAAATGGAATAGGTGGCCGTTCCACGGGTGACGTCCGTGGCTGGAATTTCGGCCCATTCCACAAGGGCTGCCCAGGCGGAATCTTCCACCGCACCGTCGGAGGATTCGGGAGCGACTGAACCCGAAGAACCGTTGCTGCCAGAAGACTTGACAGTGCCTGCATCCTCGTCGGGGAACTGGGGGGCGAAAGTCTCTTCGCCACCGCTTGCCGAACAGGCCGCAAGGAAAGCGGCCATCAAAAAAGCGAATGTCGCCTCAAAGACAAAATTTGTTACTAATCTCATAACCCTAACCTCAGACCTTCAAACCTACAACCTAATCACTAACCACGGCCTTACGGCCTAACCACTAACCACTTTCAACGTGTCACTTCACCACTCCGATGCGGTATAATTTCTGCTTGGTCTTGCCGGAGCTGAACTTCACCTGCAGCCGGACCGTATAGACATCGCTGCCCAAAGCTTTCAGGTCCAGATTTTCGAACTGGTTCCGACCCGCCTCTACGCCGGACATTTTCTGCTGATAGACGCAGTAGCCCGTAATGTCGTAGATTTCAAGCGTTACCGTCTTGGCGGCATTCCCGATTTCAAAGCGGGCCTTGGCGTTTCCACCCCGCACAGGGTTCGGGTACACGAAAAATTCCTTAATTTCGTCCTTCAGTTTGGCTGCCGCAGGTTCGCCAAGCCGAGAAGCGTCAAAGTAGCCCGTCCTTTCGTTTCCGCCGGCAGGGAGCGTCCACGCCGCCGGAGATTCCACCGCCTTGCCGCTTGCCTTTTTCAAACGGAACGCCGAAAGGCTATTCCTATGTAGGGCGTAAATTTCAGGACCTGCGGACTTTGCGTCGGGAATGGCGTCAGCCACGAAGATGCTCATGGGCTTCAGCTGTTTTACGGACTCCACATATTCAAAGCTGCCTGCCGCCAGGGGGAATCCGTCTTTTTCTGTAAGAGCCTTGCCCTTGCCCGTATAGGCGTACACCAGGCCGTCGTTACTGGGCACGAGAATTTCGGGAGTATCGTCACCGTTCACATCTACAAGCACAGGGTCGCTGAAAAATCCGTATATCGGAGACCCGCGGGAGATCGTCACCGGGAACCCTGCGATGGGGAGGCCCGAACGGTCCAGCGCATACACGAGGTTGTTCCCCAAGAAAACGATTTCGGGATACTTGTCTCCGTTGATGTCACCGATGGCAATACCGGAGGTCTCGTCCTTCAGGCCGCTGGTGCCTGCGGCTCCGCGCTTGTAGGTCTTGGTCCAGAGAGTTTTGAGGGCGCCCTTGCTTTCGTCAAAATTCAAGCTTGCCACAGTCCCGCGACTGCCCACGGCGATGATTTCGCTTGCGCCGTCCCGGTCCATGTCGGTACAGGCAATGCGGAATTTTTCGCCGGACTTGCCCTCTAGTTTCTTGGGCCCGCGAGAGGTAAACACAGAGCCGTCATCAGACACGTAGGCAAACAGGTCGTCGCTGCTCTTGGACAATTTACCGCAATAGGCCATGTCCGTAAAGACCTTTGCCGAAGACTTTTCCGAAATCTTGAATCCCTGAACAGGAGCGAAGGTCTTTGCGTCATAAATCAGCGCTCCTTCGCGGCTGGCAATCCAGATTTGTCCATCGTGAATCACGGGCCCCGCCGTCGCAGAATCCACCGGAATTTCATCTTGTATGGGGAGGCCACCTACAAAGCGGGTCCTTACCAGTTTATTCCTGTGCAGGCTATACACATTCTTGCCGTCGCTGGCCATGCCCACCAGCGGGCTATGGCTTGCGCCCACGCGGTACAGCGGAACCTCGACCTTCGCGCTGTCGCGGGTCAGGGATTTTTGCACAATCGCGGTGTCCGCCACGAACAGCGTATCGCCTAAAGCATTGAACGCCTGCAGGGTTCCGTCTTCGGCGCCCACCACAACAATCTTTTGCCCGGCCTGTTCCGGGTCATCAACGAACACGGCGCCACGCACCGCCGAATTCAGGCCCACGTTCCGCGGGAACTTGCTCCCCTCAATACTGCCGTCGTCAATACTGATGGTTACGCTGATTACAGGTGCCGCAAAGTTCACCACGCTGTCGCCCATGAAGGCGTTAGAAGTTTTCTCCTTGCGGGCGTCTTTCGGCACGTTCACCGTAATCTTGATTCCGGTGTAACCGCCCTGGGCCGTCATGGTGTTGGCATAGCCCGTAGTGCCAATGGTCTTGACCGTATCGAATTTCTGCTTGGAATCCTTCGCGGGCACCCGCAGGTGGGGCAACAGGTCCGTGCCGCTGCCGTAATCGTAGGTGTCTTCGCCCAGGGCGTTCTTGAAGGACTTGCCGATGCTGAGAATCCCGTCGGATTCTACGAGGGACATTCCAAACTGGTGGTCCCGCAGGGTGTCTCCGCCCCAGAAGTTCGCTATGCCGTACTGCAAGGATTCCCGCAGGTGCCATTCGTTCACCTTCCAGACGGCAATTCCGCTGGCCGGGAGCCCCGCGTCAAAGGAACTGGGCGCGAGAATAAAACCGCTCAACTGCTTCTTGTTCTGGCTGCATTTGCCCTTCACGCACACGCTGTCTTCAAAAAGCTTGGAGATGCTGTCCACAGGAACTGTAACCTTTTTCTCTTCGGTCTGTTCGCCTGCATTCTGGACATATCCCACTTCTACCGAGCCGTCCTTGTTCCAGCTGCGCTGGCGGTTTTCGATGAGCAGGTATTCGCTCCCGCTCAGGGGCACTTTCACGATTTCGGTACCGAGGCCGCTACCGGCGGCGGCGATTTCCACCGTCACGGGCTTCCCTGCCGTAGGCCGAACCTCTTTTACCTTTCCCCAGCCCATGTAGAGCCTGTCCCAAGCCGCAGGCAGTGCCGGCAAGAATCCGTTACCGGCGTTGTAGCCAGCAAAATCCATCAGGTCGAAATAGCCCAGACGGCTGATTCCCTTCACCACGTCGTAAGTGTTGGGGAGCCCCAGTTCACGACCCACCTGGTTTGTGATAATCCCGTTGATGCCCCAGTTCAGGCCGTCTTGCGATGCCGTCTCAGACACCACCATGATAGAACGCAGGGTATCCGTAGCGCCCGCATCTGCGCCCTTCAGCAAAAGAGCCGTCGTCACCGTATCGCCGCTCTCGCCCACGCCCATCACGGGCTTCACGTTTTCGTTCTTGGCGGAATCGGGCATCAGGTACATCCAGGCATCCTTATCCACGTAAATGTCCAAAAAATCTCCCGGCGTGTCGGCATTGCGGGTTCCCATGCTGCCGCCATCCAGCAAGCGGCTCGCCCCAGCGTGAGCAATCATGTAGGAGCGTTTTACGTTCGGGTTCTTGGAAAGGGGTATCTTGAAGGGCGAATCCTTGGAAGAATGGGCCTTGGCCACCGCATCGTAAATAAAGTTCAGGTAAAGGCGACTGCGGTCCTCGTCGTATTCCGCCGTCTTTTCGCCCTTGCTCTTGCCGGTACGGTTATAGCCCATAATGGGCTTGTCCAAAGTGTACAGGGAATTTTCAGGAAACACCCGTGCACGCACCGCCAGCTTACCTCCGCTAGCCGCCTGGTAATAGGCATTCACAAACTCAAAATGCCTGAGCCAATAATTTGGATTGGCACGCACTCCCGAGGGATCCAGCTTGTAATTCACCTTGGTGTCGGAATTGAACTGGCCGTTTCCCGTGGTGAGGGAATTGTCCGGCTGCTCTTCCTTGAAATCCACCAGCAGCACGAACACTTCCAGGGTGTCCGCCGCCTGCGCAAAAGACAAAAGGCCTACAACAAATGCAAAGAAAACCGCATTCAACTTCATAGGCTACAATTTACAAAAAAGCTCTCTCTTGAGCCCAAAAATTTCTGTTTTCGCCCACGTTTACGTCGATGGCGAGTTCTTCTTTTAGTTCGCGGGCGAGGGCCTGCTGCGGGGTTTCGCCGGGTTCCACCTTGCCGCCCGGGAATTCCCAGCCGTCCTTGTAGTCGCCGTACCCGCGCTGCGTGGCAAAAAACCGAACGCCTGGCGTGCGAGGCGCAGCCGGATTCCCGAAAGGATCCGCGCAAATGATGCCTGCCACGACTTCTATGCGTTTCATGGGCGTAAAAATAGAAAAATCGCGAGAAAAATCATTTTTTTGCTTAAACCTATTGACTTTTGGCAATAAATTTTATAAAATTTAATTGTATACAATCAAATACGGCGAAACAAAATGCAATGAAATGCGGTGCAACCAAGCGCCGACATTCATAAAAAACGGAGGCTCATTATGGCAACCATCTACGATTTCACGCTCACCGACGGCAAGGGCAACCAGGTCCCGCTCGCAAACTTCAAGGGCAAGGTGATGCTCATCGTGAACACCGCGACCGGCTGCGGTTTTACCCCGCATTACAAGCCTATCGAACAGATGTATTCCGACTTCCACGACAAGGGCTTCGAAGTCATCGACATTCCCTGCAACCAGTTCAAGGGCCAGACCCCCGGCACCGACGACGAAATCCACGAATTCTGCACGCTCAACTACGGCACCGAATTCCCGCAAATGAAAAAGTCCGACGTGAATGGCCCCGACGAGCTGCCGCTCTACACCTACCTGAAATCGCAGAAGGGTTTCGAAGGCTTCGGCTTTGGCGTGAAGGCCGCCGCCATGGCAGTACTCCTCAAGAGCATCGACAAGGATTACAAGAATAATCCCGACATCAAGTGGAACTTCACCAAGTTCGTCGTGGACCGCGAAGGCAACGTTGTCGCGCGCTTCGAACCCACCGCCGACATGGACGCCGTGCGCGCCTGCGTAGAAAAACTGCTCTAGGAGATGCCGTGAACTGCCCCCAGTTAAAACTCGAAAACCAGCTGTGCTTCCCGCTGTATGCCGCATCCAAGGAGATTACGCGCCGTTACGCCCCGTACCTGGAGCCGCTCGACCTCACGTACACGCAGTACATTGTGATGCTCGTGCTGTGGGAAGAAAAGAAGTGTAACGTCTCGGAACTCGGCAAAAAACTGTTTCTCGATTCCGGGACGCTCACCCCGCTCCTGAAAAAGCTCGAGGCTAAGGGCTATGTCCAGCGTACCCGCGAACAGAGTGACGAGCGCTGCCTCTCGGTAAGCCTCACCGCCGAAGGCGAATCGCTCAAGCGCAAGGCCGCAAGCGTCCCCAAGTCCATGGCCAGCTGCGTCAACCTCTCCGACACCGAAGCCAAGACGCTGTACACCCTACTGTACAAGGTATTGGAAGGCTTTGGGGGGTGATCATTTTTTTCGGGCTGCTCTTGCGGCCTTGATCTCGGCCTCGATTTCCTCTTCGCTCATCCCGGCGGTTCCGTTCTTGTGAGCCTCGTCGTTGAGCGCATACAGGGCTTGCATCAGCCGACTGTTGTCTTGCGTGGTGGCAGAAGGGATTTCGTTCACGTTGAACGGAAGTCCCCTCTCAATGATAGCCCGCTTGAAGAAAATACGGACCGCGGTCGGAATGTCCATCCCGAGCCTTTCGAACAGGTCGCTCACCTCGTTCTTGAGATTATCGTCTACACGGATTTGTAGAATTGACATCGCCATATGCGCCTCGCAGTTGATACAACTACAAAATATAGTATAAACAACGTGTAAAAGCAACTGTTTTTCATTTTTGCCGTGACCATCACTGAAAAAGGTTGACACTTTTTAGGTGATTTTACTGACCGGGTTGACAGTTTCTCTGACTTGGTTTACACCTTTTCCCCGGTATATCGATCCCGGTTGACAGTTCAACCGACTTGGTTGTCACTGCCGAC